>CAKKRN010000219.1:0-5767 GCA_919902745.1 Syntrophaceae bacterium
GGCTTGAAGCTGAAGGAGATGGCCGCCGGGACGGGTCATAAAGGCAAGGTCCTGCAGGTGATGGACGCGGGAAGCTACATCTATCTGGAGGTGGAAGAAAAGGGGAAGAAACTGTGGGTTGCCGCCCTCAAGATCAAGGCGGCCAAAGGCGACACGGTCGAGTTCCCCGACTCCCCGCCGATGGAAAATTTCCAGAGCAAGACACTGAAGAGGACTTTCGACAAGATCATCTTTGTGGAGAATTTAAGGGTCGTGAAGTAACATACGACTCTCTGATTTGCCGGAGGGAGGGATAGAACCCTCCCTCTTTTATTCCTTCTTGGCGCCGATTCGTAGCAATCTTCTGAAATCATTCCAAATGCGGCGCTTCGCCCGGTTATTTACAGATGAACCTCCCCGCAGCAAGCTGCGGGGAATATAACCCGAAGAGATGTAAGAATAATCCTGCATTGAGACCTTTGAATTTCGCCCGGAACTCGATAAATCGATAGGGGTAGGAACGATACATTGGCTTGTATCGCCCCTCCCTCCGAACCGGACTGGCGGATTTCCCGCATCCGGCGGAAGCAGGAGTCCTTTCAAGACCTTCCCGCTTTCGCGGGAATGACAAAGTGGGGGTATCTTTCATAGATCTCGCATTGGGTAAGGCGGGATAAAAATATAAGGCCGGCCCCCTTACGGGAAGCCGGCCTTATGGCTATGCATCAGTGATGCGGTTTGATGTTACCTACATTTACGGCCGGGCAGTACCCAGGTATTTCTTGGCAGCCGTCTTCTGCGCGGCGGTAAGCGCGGCGAACCCGTCTATCGTCGCGGTCATGTCGATGTCACCAAAAGTTCCATTGGTTATGAAGTCCATGGAATCCCACAGCAGCCGCTTGACATAGTAGCGGTTGTGGGCGTAGCCGCCAGGATCATGTATAAGCAGGTTGATGTTGAACGCCGCCCCCATGGTGTCCTTCCAACTGGCAAGCCCATAAGTTCCTGCCCAGTTTGTAAAGGCGGTATTGACGCCTCCAACAACGTAAGCCGCCTTGTACCAGTACGGATACCCCGCGTAGAAGTGTATTCCCTTGCCCGCCATAGCGGCCTTGGCGGCTTCGATGGCGGCTTGATACTCCTCCTCCTCCTCCGTCAACTTGGCCGGGGTGAGGGCATAGTTGCCGGTATGACAGGTGGCACAGGCCGTGCTGGTAATGGCCGTGATCACGCCGGCGCTTTTCGTTACGTTTGTAAACTGATGCTTGTTGGCAGTGGACATATGGCAACCAACGCAGGGACCGTTGCTGCCGGTACCGGCAGCGGCCGCGGTACCGATCACGTCATGCTTAAAGTATGTGGGATTGACGTAACTTAAACCCGTATATTCATAGCCGGAGGTGCCGAAAACCTGGCCGCCCGCCGCCAGGTAGTGGGAGTTGAGAAAACTGCGGACGCCGTCGGCATCAGCATCGTTCTTGATGCTGTCGCCGGTCTCGCGCCCCGTATGGCACGCCAGGCAGACGTTGGATCCCGAAACGTCAGGATAGGTAGCCGTTGCGGCGTTGGTGTAGGTAAACGTGAGGGCGCCGGGCTTGCGCAACTTGCTGTCGGTGGAACTGGCCTTAGAGGCATCGGAGTGGCATCCCCAGCAGTAGAGAAGCTCATTCTGTTTCGATGAAACAACTGGTGGCCCTGCAGTCCAGCCGGCAAGGTGCGAGAAGTCGTTTAACGCCGCATTATATGTTGTCGGGCTTGTCAGGAAGTTTGAGACGCCCGTCGACGTATGGCACTGTTGACAGGCCTGGCGGTTGCTCGCATCCCAGTCGTAGTGCTCCCAAGCAGGACCCGAGGTTCCCGTTACGCCTGCGACCATAACCGCATCGGTCAAGCCGACGCTGCGGTCATAGGTCCCATCAGCCTTCTTCGGATAGGCGTCCTGGGCGGCGTATTTCTGCGTAAGCAGGCCGCCAGCGTGGGCGGATTTGGCCCAGTCGGTGTATGTGGTGGCTTCGACCGCCGTATTGAGAACATATTTGCCCGCCGAGTTTCGGGTCAGATTCCCGGTATTCGTCGTAAAATCGTGGCTGTGGCAGTCCAAACAGGGATTGGCTTTATTGGTCCGTATGACATACCCTTCAATCGTGGTATTCGCCAGACCCACGCCCGTCGCCGGACTGTCATAATGGGTTGAGGCTATAACCCGGTACCAAGCGGAATTATGGTAAAATGACGCTGTGGCACTGCCGTTGACGGTATTGCCGGAAGCCACCAACGTCCCGTCGGGATTGATGTAAGTGTGGCAACTGGTGCAGACTTTGTACTGGTCGTTCGTGCTGGCCGTCGCACTGCCTACCACCGAACTGGGAGCCCAGCCTGTGACCGTGCGGAGGGAATCCGGCTTGTGGGATTCATGACAGGTATTGCACTTGATGTGTTCGGCATCCGCGTCCGCAATGGTTCCCGGCGCGTTGACCTTGGCGTCCATAACCGTCTTATCGCCCGTATAGCCCGACGCATTGGCCAGAACCGCGCCCTGATGCGTATGACACCGATTGCACTTCTCTACAAACTCATCTGCGCCAGCCGCATGTCTCGAGCTGGCATACTTCACCTTGTCGGTCTGATTGTGACAAGTGACGCATTGACCCTGGGTGGGATCGGGATAGGGGATCGGGCCTACGCCATTATGCTGGCCGCCCGCACCGTGGCAGTCCTGGCATCCGACGGATTTAAGATTGTGTACCGACGCCACGTACTTTGCCACCACAGCATTTCCTGTAAGCTTTTCAACCGTGGCGCTATGGCATGTCGTACAGGCCGTTTCGCTCACCTTAGACACGCCCGCGGCCGTGTCGCCCTCCTTGTTTCCGGACGATCCGCAACCGCTTATGACCAGCAGCAAGAAGCAGAGCGTCGCCATAACAGCAAAACTGAGATATCTTTTGTTCATTGCCGATTCCTCCTCACCCGTATTGAATTAATATGTTATATGACATTTCCTACATGTTCTTCCTTTACTGTCATCCTTATACCTGTTCTTTATATCTCTCCAGTTTCTGGGATGGGGATTGACCTTCCCGCTGCTGTGGCACTGTATGCAGACATCCGCATCCGGGTGGCACGACTCGCAGGATTGCAGGTTCCGCCGCGCTTCAGCCGCATGATCCGAATTCCAGTTAAAGATCTGCGAGGTGACGGCCTTGCGATGGGATTTGATGCTCATGCTCCCTTTCGACCGTGTCTTGCTGTGGCAGTCCGAGCAGAAATTCGACTCGTGGCAGCGATAGCAATTCTGGGGATTGTCCGCCGCCTTGATCGAATGGATGGAAACAAAATCGGACCGGTGCGTCTTGGGCATGTACTCCCCTCTCCTCGACGGACTCCTCTGCAAATCGGGTTCGATGCCCCCGCCCTTGTGACAGTCGATACAGAAGGACTGTTGATGGCAATCGGCGCAGTTGTTCCCCGCCCTCTGGGCAAGCAACTTGTGCTCCTTCACAAAGAAAGCCCCGTGATTGCTCATCACACCCGACCCGCTATGGCAATCTTTGCATTCATCAGCTTTGTTGCTTTTGAAGTCCCTGTGGTCAGTCCTGGCGAAGGACAAACAGACGAGGGCAATAAGAAGAAAGGCCGCCGACAGGAATATTACTTTAAATGCCTTATTGATTATCATGGTCTCTCCTCACATGTTCAATAGTTTATCTGAATCGCTGCATAACCTTGATAGTTGCTGTCGTAATTGAAATTGACATTATTCTCGACCCTCACAAGGGCGCTGACGATCTTGCTGAATTCGTAATTGACGCCGCCCCAGTATTTCTTAGCGCTTCCCTCGCGGGAGGCCTCCCGTCGGAAATCATCATAATCGATCCCGGCCAAAAGCGCCGCCTTGGAGATCTTGTACTCGCCATAGAGTCGGATACCGCTAAGTTCGCCGGCATATCCGTTCCTCTTTTCATAGGTTGCATTGATGGTGAGATCTTTGATCGGACGGGCAAGAAAACCAACCTCATACGAATCGGCAGTCGCATCACCGCTAAAATCTTCCTTGGCGTATTTGACGCTGACCCGGTAGTTGTTGGTCAACTGGTACTCGGCGGAAATGCTCTTTTCCTTGTACTGGTCGACGGCAAAAATACTGTAAATGGAGGAGATGTCAAACGTAGGATAACTTTGATAATACTCGCCGCGAAGGGTTAAATCTTTGAGAGGTGTCACCTTCGCGCCAAAAAGCATCTCATTGTAAGATTCTGAAATGGTGTCATATTTCAACCGCCCGTAAAAATTGGCTATGCCGCCAATCGGGGTGGTGGAAAAATCGAGACCGACGTTTTCTCGCGCCACGTCGGTGTCACTGTATTTTCTTCCATAACTCACTTCAACATGGGTATTTTTTATCGTATCCAGATAAACGCTCATCCCTGTGAGGGCATCCCCTCTTGTCCCCGTGTCCCTCTTGTCATCAAATATCACATGCCTCCCACCGAAAACGGTAATCCCCATCGGACCCAGATTTTTCATATCCACGTGGAGACCATCTATGGTTCCGGAAACCGCCGCGGCGTTCACATAGGTTCTTCCGGCCCTTAAATCGAGATGTTCCTTGAAGGCATCCCGATAATCCACGTAAAAATAATACAATCTCCCCTGGAGATCTTGACTCGTTGACACCTGTTTGGTAGCCCTTCCGTACCCGTAAATGTTGATCTTCCCTTCTTTGTCCAGCTTGGTGGCATTCACCCGCAAATACTCCGCAGCATCCTGCAGGGTTTTATCTTTATCGGCAGCCAAGATATCTTGGTACCACAGATATTGCGTCGAGCTGGTCAGCTTTACCTCCGCCGCATGAGAGAGCAATGGCACGCATGCAAGAGCCATCAGAATTGCCAAAAATTTCATAACCCTCATTGCCCCGCCTCCTTAAGTTATCTTATAAATATTTTTTTATTTACCATGCTGTCATTAGGTGGCTCGAATAACCGGAGCGTATAATTTCAAAGCGGCAAAACGGCCCGCACTGATAGATGTGTTATTAATGAGCAATGAACATGCCAGGGCGGCATATTTTAAGTTTATTTATAGAATCATACAGTTATACCATTCGAACCATTTTTGCCTCCTTCCGAGCTGGTGATATGACCAGTTCGGAGTGGTGATTTTACCAGCTTTATCGAACATCGGCAAGCATCATTTCCTCTCGGCGCATCACAAATCTGCTTAATGACGGGACATTAACGTCTGTCGACCTACTATGGCATATTAGTTGCGAATGATTTTAGACTGTTAAGCAAAAGAGGCGGAAACGGGGAAAAAGAAGGCAACAACCAGCGGAATCCGGTCCTTTTGAGTAACTTATAAAAAGTTGCTCAAAAAATAAAGCGCCCGGGGGGACGTGGGTCGTTAATATGAAAAAGATACTTATCGTCGATGATGAGCAGTTGCTCCTTCAGGGATTGGGGAAGGCCTTGCAGACCGACGCCACGGAGGTCGTCGCGGTGGAAACGGGTGAAGCGGCCCTTGCGGAAATCGCCTCGTCGCCCTGCCACCTCTGTTTTCTCGACGTCTTCCTGCCGGACATGGACGGAACGGACGTGCTGAAAAAAATCAGGGCGATCTCCCCTGGAACGAAGGTGATCATGATGACCGCGGGGATCATCAACAACGCAATGAAAGAGACCATCGAGAAGAACGCCCACATGTTCATCACCAAACCGTTCGATCTCCTCCAGGTGAAGATGCTTGCCAGCAGGGTGATCGAGGAACCGGGGCCGTAGCCGTTCCG
>CAKKRN010000219.1:5867-14339 GCA_919902745.1 Syntrophaceae bacterium
CTATTCCAGGCCGAACTTCTTGAGTTGGTAACGGAAAGAGTCGTAACTGACGCTTAACAGTTTGGCGGCTCGGGTCTTGTTGTGATCCGCCCTTTCCAGGGCCTGGACGATCAGGTCTTTTTCAAACGCATCGAGCGATATTCCCGCCGCCGGCAAAACGAATCTCTCCTGCCGTCTTTGTTCTTCGGGCATCGCCGAACCTCGCAATTCCAGAGGCAGGTGTTCCGGCATGATCACCTTCGTGTTCTGGAGAACCACCATACCCTGGATCACGTTTTTCAGCTCCCGTACATTGCCCGGCCACGGGTAGGCGATCAGCAGGTTTTCCGCTTCCGTGGAAAATCCCGCTATGCTTTTGTTGTATTCCTTTGCGAAAGCGGTGAGGAAATGGCCGGCCAGGACCGGGATGTCCTCCCGCCTCTCCCTTAACGGGGGAACGTTCAGGGAAAAGGCGTTCAGCCGGTAGTAAAGGTCCATCCGGAATTCGCCCCTTTCCACCGCTGCGGAGAGGTTTTTGTTCGTCGTGGCGATCACCGTCACATCGACGGGGATCTCCTCCTGCCCTCCGATCCGCCGCACCATCCTCTCTTCCAGCACGCGGAGCAGTTTGCTCTGCAGGCTCAGCTTCATCTCGCCCAGTTCATCCAAAAGCAGGGTCCCGCCGGAGGCCACTTCAAAAAGCCCTTTTTTGCTTTTTCGGGCGTCGGTAAACGCCCCTTTCTCATAGCCGAAAAGCTCGCTCTCCAGCAGGGTGTCCGGCAGGGCGCTGCAGTTCACCGCGATGAAGGGGATGGAAGAGCTGACAGCCGTTCCGTGCATCATCCGATGGATGTTGCGCGCGATGACATCCTTGCCGACGCCGCTTTCCCCGGTGATCAGGATGCTGGAGACGTGGGCCTCGGCGATCCTCTCCACCTTTTCCTTCAACTCCCTTTTCGCCTTCGAGACCCCCAGAAAATCGTTCTCGAAGAACGAAGAGCTGATTTTTCTGAGATACTCCAGCTCCTTCTTGAGTTTGATGTTTTCAATGGCGTTGCCGATGACAATCTTCACCTCGTCCATATTGAAGGGCTTGGTTAGATAATCCCAAGCCCCGATCTTCATCGCCTTGACGGCGGTCTCCGCTGTGTCGTCGGCGGTCAGCATGATCACCTCGATATTCGGGGCGTCGTTCTTGAGGGTCTTGAGCGTATCCATCCCGTTCTGCCCGGGGAGGTTGATATCCAGCAGGACCACATCCGGATGCCAGGCGGCGATCTTATCGATGAACTCCGTTTCTCCGGTCTCGGTCCGGATCTCGTAGCCTTCTTTTTCCAGCGTCCGCGAAAGCATGGCCAGAATCAGTTCGTCATCGTCCACCAGATAGACGCGCCCCGCGCTTTTCATGCCGCCCTCCCTCCCTCATCCGCTTTGACGGGTAAAGTGACCGTGAAAGCGACCCCGCCGGAAACGTTGTTGGCCGCCTCGATCGTCCCGCCGTGCTCTTCGACGATCCTCTTGGAGACGGCCAGCCCCAACCCTGTCCCCTTCCCCTTGGTGGTGAAGAAGGGTTGAAAGATCTTCTCCATCAATTCAGTCGGGATTCCTTTCCCCGTATTCCGCAGGACGACGGCAACGGTCTTGGCCTGCCTGTCATGGACTGTCCTGACGGTTATGGTTCCGCCTTCCGGGACGGCGTCGGCGGCGTTGAGCAGCAGGTTCAGGAAGACCTGCTGGAGCTGCTGCGGATCGCCGACAATCTCCGGAAGCGCATCGTCCAACTCCCTGATCAACTGCTTGCGCGGATCGCCGGAGATAAAAGAGGGGTGTTTCTCGATGAAATAGATCGTCTTCTCCAATATTTTATTGACGTTGAATCGGACCGGCTGCGCCGCCACCGGCCGGGCGTAATTGAGGAGATTTTTCATCAGCAGTTCGATATTTCTGATCTGCTCGATCACCTTCAGCAGGACCTCTTTGTCCCGCTCTTCAATGTTGAGTTCCGAAAGCAGGACCTCGATCGACACCTTCATGCCGGCCAACGGATTTCGGATCTCATGGGCGAGTCCGGCGGCCATCTCCCCGCATACCCGCAACTGTTCCGTCCGCTGCATCTCCATCATCTGTTTTTTGAGAGAGGCGGCCATCTCATTGAAGGAGGCGGCCACCTCCCCGAACTCATCATGGAGGCCGCTGATCCGATGATTCAGATCGCCCGACTTCAGCCGGCGGGTGGCGTCCAGAAGGCTGTTAACGGGCCGGGTCAACGCGCGGATCAGGAAGAAAGCGAGCCCCACGGCAAAAAAAGGGCCGATCGTCACCATGATGAACAGAAGCGTTTTTCTTTCATTGATTTTCTTCAGGATCGCCTTCTCCTGCTTTTCCAGATTGGCGCTGGTCATGTTGATGATCCCCTCCATCTTCCGGATGAGGTCATCCCCCTTGGTCAGGGCGGCGCGGGTCCGGTTTTCCGAAAGAGTCGATCCGGGGTCGGCGGCGAAAACGGCGCGGGTCCGTACGCGGTATCCTCTAATCTGCATTTTGAGACTGTCTATTTGCTCCCTGAACGGGGAAGAGGTGTGACAAACGAAACACTTCTCCACGATGGCCGTCATGCTTTGCCCGCCCGACGCCTCCTCCATCTCAAAGTGCCGGTTCCGGAGAATAATATTCTCCTGATTTTTCTTGATGCTCAACAGAAGGTCTTTTCTGAGCGCGACCGTGCGGTGCAGTTGAGAGAGCCGATGCAGCTCATAGATGGTCGCCTGCGTCGTCGTCACGATGTAGACGCCGCCGAAGAAAAACATCAAGGCAAAAATGGCGAGTCCGAAAACAATTTTTTTCTTCATGTTTTACGGCCTCGTAAAAAATCATTGCCAGAATTCCAGCCGGCGAAGGAAGCTATTTGGCCAGGATTTCGACCTTGGCCCTGTTGTTCAGCTCGCCGATCCAAGCCTCCTTGGTCATCCCTTTTTCCTGCGTCCCCTTGGCGACGAGTTTGGAGATCAGGAGATCCTTTGCGATCCGCTTTTCGAAATTGGCCGGCGTCATGGCGTGATTTTTCAGAAAGGCATCAAAATCCTTATCGGACATATTCATGCTTTTCTTGATGGCGGCGATCCGGTCGGCGATCTCCTGCGGGGGCACGGTGATCTTTTCCTTGGCCGCCTCGGTCGCCAGGATTTTTTCCTGGATCAGTGCATTCAGGATCTGCATTCTCATATCCGCCGCGGCCGCTTTGCCCTCGGGGGTGGTAGAATCCGGCTGACCGCTTTTCCCGGACATTTTTTTATAGAGGTCGAATTTCTGATCCACCTCCGCAATCGATATCTTTTCTCCGTTGACCATGGCGGCCGCTGAACCGCCGCCCTTCATTGGGTTCGGCAGCAGGCCTGTAAAAATCAGCAGGGCCGCGCCTCCCAAAAGCACTAGCAAAACGGCAAGAATCGCATAGACATTTTTCCTGCCCGGCCCCCTCTCCTGAGTAGGGAGGGCCCTTTCATCGTCTTTCACTTCCTTGCCGCATGATCCGCAGACCGCCACCCCGTTTGCCAGGGCGTTACCGCAGTGGGGACATTCCAGATTTTCCATTTCTTTGACCTCACGGTGTATTGATGAAAACTCAAGCGGTCTATGCCATAATAGACCTGTAAAGTAAAGGTAAACAACAAAGAGCCCGCCGCCGCTCTAACTTCAGGAGGCGCCGCCATAGCTGTGCAAACCGGAGAGGATCAGGTTCACACCAAGGTAGCAGAAGATGGTGGCGGCGAAACCGACGATGGAGAGGATGGCCGCCCTCTTGCCACGCCAGCCGCGGGTGATCCTTGCATGCAGATAAGCCGCATAAATGAGCCAGACGATCAGCGACCAGGTTTCCTTCGGATCCCAGCTCCAGTATGTCCCCCAAGCCACGTTGGCCCAGAAGGCGCCCGTGACAATCCCGATGGTTAAAAGCGGAAACCCGATCGCGATGGTCTTGTAGCCGATCTCGTCGAGCGCGGAAGAGGAGGGAAGGAAGCCCCAGAACGACCCGGCGGACTTGACGGAAAACTGCTCCGCTCTGGCCTTGAAAATATAGAGGATGCTGACGCCGAACGAGACGGCAAAGGCGGCGTATCCGACAAAACAGGTTACCACGTGGGAAATGAGCCAGTTGCTCTTCAGGGCCGGCACCAACGGCTGAATATCATTTGGATTCAATGAAGCATAGGCCATGATCAGAAAAGGGAAAGGGGCGACGAATGCGCCCACCGTCCGGATCTTGAACTTTCTCTCCAGCACAAGATAGATCAGCGCGATCGTCCAGGCAAAAAAAGTCAATGATTCATACAGATTCGTCAGCGGCGCGCGTCCGATTTCCATCTGGTAGGATTCGTACCACCTCATGCCGATCGCCGCCGTTTCCACAACGACGCCGCCTAACAGCGATAGGCTCGCCGCCTTCCCCAGCATCTCAGACCGGAACGCCAGGTAAGAGACGTAAAGCACCATCGCGAAAAAGTATACAAATGTGGCAATGCCGAATAACAAAGAATTGGTCATTAAGAAACCTCCTTCAGGCTCTGAATCATCTGCGCCATCTCTCTTGAAAAGGCGTCGCGGTTTTTGTTTGCCGTCCCGCCGATCGTCAATTCACTTCTCCCTTTTTTATCGGTTCTCAGGGATATCCATAGCTTTTTGTGCGATATGAAAAAAGCGATCATGATGCCCGCGATCAGCAGGATGCTGCCCAGCCACACCAAGATCTCTCCCGGGTCCCTGTTGACCTGAAGTCCGGTATATTTCTTCAGTTTCAAGTCCTTCACCCGGAGATAGTAATCACCGCCGCGCTGTTTATCATATTCGGGATGATCCACCAGGAGCCACAGCCCTGTCGGCCCCCCCTTCGCAGGGTAGATATTGACGCCGATCGCCCGGCCGCCTTCCGATCCGTCCGGCATATGAAAATGTTCCTGATAATCGGCCGCCTCCACCTTATCGGCCACACCGGGAATATCGACCTTCCGGCCAAAGGGCGCCGTCACCGTTCCCTTCAGGGCGCCATCCCGGTTCACGACATCGATTGTGATCTGGTCGGGTAGCCCTCCATAGCTGGACTGGTAAAAAGTAACCCCCTCGAAGGTCAAGGGATCGTTCACCCGGATGGTTTTTCGGATCACTTCCTTGCCGTTCTGAATAATGGAAAGATCACTGCGATAATCCATCGGGGCGCCGCTTGGATAGAATTCGGCGTGGAACGTATTGCATTTGACCTGAAAATTCAGATACTGAATCTTTCCGGCTCGGGTTCCCAACTGTGAAACCGTCTCCCCCTCGAAAATGTTCACGTACCCTTTGTAGCCGAAAAAAGAGCCGACCAGCGCACCGAGAAAAATGATCAGAATGCTCAGATGGGTCAGGAAGAAGGACAGGCGGCTGTATTTCCCTTTTTCAAAGAAATAATGGCTGCCGCCGTCTTCCGCCGCGGTCACCACGGGTTTGCCGGAAAAGCCCTTCCCGGCCAGCTCCACCATTTTCTTTTCCACCGCATCCAGCGGCAGCGCATACCGGATCGTTTCCAGATTCTGTAATGATTTCGACAGGGGTTCGTCAAGGATGAGGTTTCTTTTTCGCATCCCGGCCATGATTCCCCGGTAGCGGTCCATCGCGCAGGCGGTGATGTTCAGCGCCAGCAGCGACAGGCAGGCGACGAACCACCAACTATGATACATGTCGAAAAGACCGAGCTTCGAGAAAAGGGCAACGGTCCCCGGTTGATAAAACCGGTAATATTCCTGCAGAGGCTTGTTTTGCTCAATCACCGTTCCGGCAATCGAGAGCGCGGAAAGGATCAATAAAAGGATTACAATGAGCTTCAGGGAGGTCAGAAAATCCCATATCTTATCTATCCAATCGGTTCCGTCGGTTTTCGCGGGCTTTACGGGCTCATCAGCAGACATAAAAAATTCCCTCTCTCAGCATCAAATCTCACCACCCCTCCGCTATTTTTCCCTTTTCACTCCGGGGGATGCCAACAGCTCCTCCGCCTTTTGGGCATCTCTCTGGACTTGCTCTAAGATCGCCCCGGCCAGGTCGGCGTTGTGAACGCCATTGGCCCTGACCACAAATTCATAGGCCTTCTTCCCCTGATCCAGAAGTCCCGCGGCCTCAGCAACCTCCCGCTTCGCCTTGCGGGCGTCGTTCAACTTCCGGCCCGCACTCTCCAGCAGATCCCGGGTCTTTTTCTGAGACTCCAGGGTTTCCTGCTTCCATCCCTTGAGAATGTCGACGTAGGCCTTGTCATGGCACCCGGTGCATGCGGGGGCGATATTCTCGATCGTCTGCTTTTTGGAAAGGTCGTGGCAGTTGACGCACTCCACCTTTCCGGACTTCACGCTGGGCTTCGCTTCCGGTAATTTTACAGGCAGATTCTCGGCCGTAAAGAGCGCCGACTGTTTTTGATGACAGCGCGCGCACTGGGTGTTTTCCGGGCTGTGGTGACAGGCCATGCAACCCTCTTTGGCGATGCTGACCGCTTTATGTTTTTCCGCCGAATGGCAGGTGGTGCAACCCAGGCCAAACTCGAAGGCATGACGGGTGTGCGGCAGTTTGACCCCCTGAAAGGAGGTCACAATGGGGAGCTTCACCCCGGCCTTGTCGTGGCAGAGTTGGGCGCAATAGCCTCCTTTGATCGGGCTTTTGTCGGGAAGGGCGGGCGCGGATTGCCCCACCGTCCGGAAGAGACGGTCCAGATTGCGGTCTGCAACCTGGATGAGCTCCGCCGCATAGAAGGGGTTATGAACCCCCTTCCCGATCTTCACGAAATCGGCATTGTACTTGGCGTCTTCATAGAGTTTTCGGGCCGCCTGCAGTTTTCCTTCGGCTTTATCCGATTTTTCCAGAATCTGGCGGGCCGCGTTTAACTTGGGTTCAATATCCTTCAGGATAACATCAAAGGTATCTTTCCAGTCCTTCAGCATCCCCTTGTACTGGTTTCCGTGGCAGTTCGTGCAGGCCTTCTCGGAGGCCACGAACGTCCGACTGTCTCTCCCGCCGCCCGTCTCGGCGCCTTTCGGCTGGACATGGCAGGCCAGGCAGTCCAGGCGGGAACTGAACATGTGGCTGGGGGTGGTCGGAACCCCCCGGCCTCTCTCCCCCATGAACATCTCTTTCGGACCGCTGTGGGTTTCCGCATGGCAGACATTGCAGTTGTATTCCATGAACCGCACTTTGGCGGTCTTCATGCCGTGTTTGATTTCATCATGGCATCGCGTGCAGTCCACTTTTCGTTTGGCGACATGGATGTTGTGCATGAACGTGACATCATCGTACCTGGCCAGCCGTTCCGGTTCATTGTGACAATCGTAACATTTCTCCTTGTGGGCGTTGCCCTCTCCCTGGATGACTTCGGTGTGACACTTTTCACAGGCGACATGACGCGAGCCGGCAAAATCCTGATGGTTGAACGTGAACCCCTGGAACTGAATATCTTTCTTGGGGTACTCATGGCAGGTGGTGCAATTCCCCAGCGGGAGCATCCCCTTTTGTTCCGGCTTGTGCCGGAAATGGCAGAGGAAGCAGGTGCTGTCCGTCACCTCGACGTGCGTGCCGACAACGATCTGGGAGTGGCAGCTCACGCAGCGCAACTGCTTGCCCCGCCGGAGGTCTCCGAGGTGAAATTTGTGATCGAAGCGGATTCCCTTTTTATAGGTGAGATTCTTCGACGTCAGCATATTCTTGGAATGGCATCCCGATCGCAGGCAACTGGCGTCATCGATCTGGGCGTAGGGCTTGGAGCTGTACTTCTGGGTCACATACTGGACCACGGAATTGACCGCCTGAAACTTGGCCCATAAAAGCTGTTTTGTTTCAGGCGAATAATGGCACACCACGCAGGAGACATCTTTGTGTTTTGAAGTC
Source organism: Syntrophaceae bacterium (assembly GCA_919902745.1). Taxonomy (GTDB): domain Bacteria; phylum Desulfobacterota; class Syntrophia; order Syntrophales; family UBA5619; genus UBA5619. Next base: position 13,746 of record CAKKRN010000219.1, read on the forward strand.
TTCCAGGCGTCGTAATAGGGTTTCATGATGTGGCAACTTTTACAAAAGCCGGGAGTGGTGGTGTAATGAACCATATAGCCCAAAAAGGCCAACCCCAAGACCCCGGTGGTGGCCAGCACCTTGTAAAACCTCGGACCGAAATGAAGATAGACGCCGATCCGTTCCAGAAACCGCTTGACCCTGCTTTTCTTCGTTGTCTCTTCCAAAACCGATCTCTCCTTGCTTCGCTGCATTCGTAAAAACAAGTGCAAAAAGTGCTGAGGACTAAGTGCTTTTTACTCAGTCCTCAGTCCTCAGTCCTCAGCACTCAGCACTATGTTTCTTGTTTGCTGCGGCGTGATTATATGAAGACGGCGAATATGTCAAGACAATCCGATCCTGACGCTATTTTAGCGGCCTCGCAAAAAACGCCTTTAACTGCCTGCCAATTCCTCCTTTTTCCACGGCGGCAGATGTAGATGTAGGGTGCGTTAGGCGGAAGCCGTAACGCACCAAAAAAGGAGCGGTGCGTCAAGACGCACCCTACACCTCATTCGACACCTGCCAATTCCTCCTTTTTCCACGGCGGCAGATGTAGATGTAGGGTGCGTTAGG
>CAKKRN010000219.1:14439-26071 GCA_919902745.1 Syntrophaceae bacterium
CCTGCCAATTCCTCCTTTTTCCACGGCGGCAGATGTAGATGTAGGGTGCGTTAGGCGGAAGCCGTAACGCACCAAAAAAGGAGCGGTGCGTCAAGACGCACCCTACACCTCATTCGACACCTGCCAATTCCTCCTTTTTCCACGGCGGCAGCAGCTTTATTAAAATCGAAAGAATGACAAAGGGAATGATCAACAAGGCCAGCGCAACGAGAAAACCTTCAATGCCCATCAGTTCCATTTTGTAGGTGGTCAGACCCCGGAAGCTCTTGGAAAAGAGTTGTCCGCCGATCACCACATTCCACCGGGTGCTGAAGATCCCCAACTGGATGAGCAAACCGCAGACAAAATAGAGAAGCTTCCGCACCTCTTCCTGAAGCCGGAATACCTTGATGACCACCATGAGCCCCAGGGGCAGCAGCATGCCCATCAGGATCTGGAGCACCACCAGGCTCATGAAGAGCTTCGTCGTCACCAGTTGGGACAGGATCTTGATCGACTCTTCGCTTTCGTAAAGACGATGGATAAAATCAAGAACCTCGATCGAAAAGTCGACGATGACGGTGTAGAACAGAAAGGAAGCCACCTTGTCGAGACATTTCATATCAATTTTCCCACCCCGGAGAGGCACCATGATCATATAGAGCAACATGACCATGGCAATCCCCGAGACAATGGCCGAGAAGAGAAACGCGACCGGCATCATCACGCTGCTCCACCAGGGATTCGCCTTGATGGAACCGAAGATAAAGCCCACATATCCGTGGAGCAGAAAGGCCGAGGGGATGCCGATAATCGTGATGATTTTAACGGTCTTCTTATCGAAGGCGACCGCCTTTTCGCTGATGTCGGTGGAAAAAAGGGAAAGGAACTTGAGCACCCACTTCTTCAGACCGGTCGACTCGGAGGACCACACAATCATATCCCGGCGGTATTCAAACCAAATTTCCAGTAAAAGCACCAGCATCAGGTACCAGAGATAAACGAAACCGAACATGGCCATGGCCGAAGACAGATTGGGGGTTATAAACATCTCATAGGAACGTTCCGGCCGGCCGAGATGGAGCTGCAGCGGCAGCGGCGCAATCAGGAGAAAGGCCAGCGCCGTCAGCATGGCCAACCGGTACGTGGGCTGTAATTCCTTGACGTTGAATACCTTGACGAGGGAGGCGAGGATGAAGGCCCCGGCCACCAGTCCGGTGATGTACGGGTACACCACGATCAGGATCGACCACTGGATATCGATCTCGTTCGGATAGATAAATCCCACCACCTGTTTGGAAAGTTCCATGAAATTCTGGACGGCTTCCATATCAGTTCACCTCACCATCAAGATTTGCGTAATAAACTTTGGGATCCGTATTCAACGACGGTTTCAGGACATGGATCTTGTTCATCCGGGTGAACCGTCCCAGCGGGCTGGCAATGCTCTTCATGTCGCCGAAAACCCTGGCCTGCTTCGGGCAGACCTCCACGCAGACCGGGAGCAATCCCTTCACCAGGCGATGATAGCAGAAGGTGCATTTATCGGCGACCCTGGTTTCCGGATGGAGGTAACGGGCCCCGTAAGGGCAGGCCTGGATACAGTATCGACAGCCGATACAGCGCTTGCTGTCCACGAGGATCACGCCGTCATCGGTTTTGAATGTGGCGCCCACCGGACAAACCTGAACGCAGGGCGGATGATCGCACTGGTTGCAGAGCTTCGGCACAAAAAAACTGCGCAGCACATCCTTTTCTACAAGAACATCGCCCGGTTCATCACTTTCCATATTGATCGTGTTGACGGAAACCGTCCGGTCCGTCTTGATCACATATCTTTCCACCCAGGTGCGAAAGTAATAGGGAACGGCGGGCACATCGTTTTCCGTTTTACAGGCCTCCATACACCGGCCGCAGCCGATGCATTTGTCGATATCGATCCCCATCCCGTAGTAGTGTTTCGTGGTATCGTAGGTCTTGTTCAGCATTCTAGCCCAGGCGTCCGCGGACACCCCCCCCAGGACGCCGCCGGACGAAATAACCCAACAAAAGTGTTTCAAGAAGTCTCGCCGATCCATTAGATCCCTCCTAACGTATGTGGATAGTGGCACTGCCAGCAAACATATTTTTCGCCATGGGCGGCCATATCAACGGTCGGCACGCCCTTGCGGGAAGAACCCTTATCATGGCACTTTCCGCAGAATTCCCGCTTATCCGGCTTCGTCGGTATCACCGTTCTGGGAGAGACCTTGTGCTTTTCCGGCGTCGTGTGGCAAACGGCACATGCAATAAGCGCATGATACGATGCGGCCTTGGCCCTTTCAATCTGCGCATGACAGGCGGCGCAGGAGCGGGGCGTCGTGGGCGGTTTCGGGTTATGCGGGTTATGGCAGGTTATACAAGGTTTCCTCGGGTTATGCCTATCCGGGTTGATCTGCGGGAAACCGGTCGGCCTGGAGGAGTTGTATTTGTGGCAGTAGGAACAGTAGTCGCGCTTTTTCGGCGACGTGGGTTTCACCTCCGTGGGATTCTCGACATGTTTTTGCGCGGCGCCGTGGCAGGATTCGCAGGACAAATCCCGATGGTAGCCGACTTTTTTTATTTCAGGTTCCTTCTCGTGACATTGCCCGCAGATCTGGGCGCCGGCATACTTGATCTCCTTGGCCACTTCCCTCTCTACGGTAGCTGTTATCTGCAAATCATGGTCTTTCAACTCGGGAGGAAGGATAAATCGCCATACCACCAGCAATATCAACACCAAGCCTATAAAAACGGTGACAACCCTCACTGCCTGTTCCGGCAGCTTTTTAAAAAAATCTTTCATGCCATCCCTCCACATCCATTATTCCGTAACCCTTTCAAAGCATCTCTTGATGAATCCAGTATTTTTCAAAGCTTTCCCTATGGCTTTATCCGCTCGTATTGACGCTTGATGTCAACCTTGCCATATTTCGAGTGGACGAAATCCCCCCGCTGGATGGGGATGGCGATCCTCATGAACAGCGTAAAGATAAAGAGTCCAAAAGCCCAGATCCCCAGAGAAATGGCTATTTCATTGATATTCGGCATGTATTCGTAAATCTCACCGAGAGGATCGGGGATAAAGCCGGGAACGATCAAGCCGAGCCCCTTTTCAATCCATACACCCACGATGATGAGCAGCGAACCGATGTTGAGTGTGATCAGATTCTTCCGGGTTCCGGGAATCAAGAAGATCAGAAAAGCGGTGATATTCATCGCCATGGCCGACCATATCCAGGGAACCAGTGAATGGTGTCCGTGCAACCCCTCAAAGAGATATTTCATCGGCGCCAGGTGAATGGTGGCCGTGTAATACTCTTTGAAAAGCTCGGCCCCCAGCAGGAACAGATTGATGAACATGGCGTAGGCCATCAACTCGGCAACCTTGAAAAGCGCCTCGTTCCTGATTTTCAGCCCCGCCGTCTTTCTCAAAATCTGGAAAATAATCAGGGCCATGGCCGGCCCTGAGCAAAAGGCGCTGGCCAGAAAACGGGGCGCCAGGATGGAGGCGTTCCAGAAGGGTCGGGCGGCGAGCCCGTTGTAGAGAAACGCGGTCACGGTATGGATGCCCACCGCCAAGGGAATGGAAAATAAAACAAGCGGAATGACGAGCTTCTTTATCGGTTCCTTGCCGAAGTACGTCTTGATCAGAATATAGATCGGAACGATGGTGTTCAGCACCAGATAGCCGTTCAGAACGATCACATCCCAGGCCAGAAGTGAATTGGGAAATGAGAGAATTCCGATGACGGGGATAAGATGCCAGAACCGGTCGGGTCTGCCGAGGTCGGCGAAAACAAACATCAAGGCCATGATGATTGCCGAAGCGGCCAGGAGCTCCCCTAAAACGACAATTTCCTTGATGGGATCGAAGTGATAGATGTACGCCGGAATAACGAGGAGCACGGCCGCGGCGGCGACGCCGACCAGATAGGTAAAGTTGCCGATATAGAGACCCCAGGAGACCTGGTCTGTCATGTTCGTTACGATCAGTCCCGCATCCAACTGTTTCACGTAGAAGGTGATCGCCACACCGATGATGGTCAGCAGGAAAGCGCACCAGAGGTAGTACACCTTCGTCCCGACAAAAACCATTCGGACCGTTCTTTTAAAAAATATCCAAGCTTCCATGCCGTCCTCTAAAACGCTATGCGGAAAAGAAGTAATAAAACTTGGGTTCCATGTTCAAGTCTTCTTTCAATCGGAATACCCTTTTGTTTTCAATAAGGTATCTTATTTCGCTGCTCGGATCGAGCAGGTTTCCGAATTTCCGGGTTCCTGTGGGGCAGGCTTCCACGCAGGCGGGGTAACGCCCATTCCGGACCCGCTGGACACAAAACGTACATTTTTCCACAACATTTTTCATTCTTGGCCGGTTCCCCAGATAATGGACATCCGTATTCAATTCATCCGCGGGAATGTTGGGCTCGGACCAGTTAAAGACCCGTCCTTTGTAAGGGCAGGCCGCAATACAATAACGGCAGCCTATGCACCAGTTGTAATCGACCACCACGATGCCGTCCGGCTCCTTCCACGTCGCCTGGACGGGGCATACGCGCACGCAGGGAGGATTTTCGCAATGCTGGCATTGAACGGGCAAATACATGAACCCCGGTTCCGGTACTGTTTCGGGATGATAGTAATGTTCGGCATTTTCGAGGTTGATCAGGCTCCCCTTCTTCAATCGGACGACCCTGATCCATTGGAGTTGCGGGTTGACCCGGGACTGATTATTTTCTTTCACACAGGCGTAAACGCATCTTCGACACCCGATGCACCGCGACAGGTCAAGGCCGTAGCCCCAGAGAGCCCCGGACTCGGCCGGCTGCGTACTGATCCGGAATTTCTTTCCGTATTTTCGAAGATAGGTCTCTTCCAGCCGCCGGATGACCTCTTTTTTTTCCGCCTCCGTCATTTCCCGGAAGTGTTTCTGGAGAAACTCCTCCACATTGACCTGGGTGCACGACGAGCTTCCCAGAGAAAGCGCAACCATGGCGCCCATGGACATCATCTTCATGAAATCTCTTCTGGTTTGCGATCTATCTTCCATAAGTCCGTTCCGGTCTGGTTGGCGGTGGTTCCGGTTTCAGGGGTTTGAATTTGGGGTCATGGGGATTGTGACAATTTACGCAAAGAAAATAGACCCTTTCCCCTCCCTTGAAATAGCCGACCCTTTTGCCGTGGATACCGACTTTCCAGTCACGATAGATATTGCCGTGGCACTGTCCGCAAAGCAGGTACGACTCCGTAAACTTGATCGTGTCCCCATTGGCAAGCTTCAATTTATCCCTGTTTCGGGGATTGTGACAATCCAGACACCATCGATCGTTTTCAGCATGGTGCAGTTTGATGTTGGTATGCTCGTCCTTGAGTTCCCTTTTTTTTGCATTGACCTCCATCCCCGCATGACAGTTGCTGCAGGGAAATATCCCTTCGGATAACGGAGGCGTGGCAACAGGATATTCATCATGGTGCGCTGCGAACGCAGGCACGCCAAATGCGATGATTGCAAACAAGCATAGGGAACTGATTTTCATGGTCTTTGCCCGTTATCTTTATCTTTTATTTTCCCTTGTGGTATAATGTATTGAATCGGTCTTGCCTTCAGACGGAGATTCAGGCGGAGAATATCGAGCGGAGCGCTTTTACATTTACAAAAAAATAAGTCAAGAATTTTTTTGAGCTCCGGGACGTCTCCCCCAAATATGGCGTTTTCACCACCTTCGGCTGGCGAAATGACCGTAAAGCCGTATCCCGCGGCGCGGGGTTCAAGGTGTATTCGCTCCCATTAGCATGAATAGTTAACATTTTACCATATGTTTTATAAAGGCAACGGATTTGGTGATATAACCAGGCTAAAGTTCTTCTGTGCCAAAATTTCCTTGACAGACAAGACCCGCCCTCGTATCCTCCCCCGGCAGAAAAGAAAGTTCTTATCCATTCAGAAACTGGAGGTTTGTACTGTGCCGGTAATGACAGGATCACGTTTCTTCGCGGAGGCTATGCGGGGATACGGAGTCACCCACGTGTTCTTTGTGCCCGCGATACTGCCGGCCGCCATGGCCGCCATGGACGATATGGGAGTGACCCGGATAGTAACCCACGGCGAGACGGCCGCCGGCTACATGGCTGACGGCTACGCCAGGGCTTCCGGTAAGCCGGGCGTCTGCCTGGCCCAGGCCGTCGGTTCGGCCAACCTGGCCGCAGGCGTCCGGGATGCCTGCCTCGCTTCCTCCCCGGTCATCGCCATTAGCGGCGGTCCCCATCCCGACTCCAGATACAGACACCTTTATCAGGTCGTCGAGGATTTCCCCATGTTCGGGCCGATCACCAAGTTCAACGCCCGCGTAGATCACCCGCGCCGCCTGCCCGATCTTCTCCGCCAGGCGTTCCGAATGGCCACCTCCGGAGCGCCCGGACCGGTTCACCTGGAGATCCCGGGGCGCCATGGGGAGGCCGTGGTTCAGGAGCCGATGGATTTCGATCTGCTCTTCGAAGAAGGGTTCAGCCGCTGCCCGGCCTATCGCCCTGAGGCGGAGCCGGAGGCGGTCGCAAAAGCAGCCAGGCTTCTCACGGAGGCGCAAAAGCCGATCATTGTGGCCGGGGGAGGAGTGGCGGCTTCCCGGGCCTGGGCGGAAGTGGTTGAACTTGCCGAAAAGCTCTCCGTGCCCGTGGCCACCTCGCTTAGCGGGAAAGGGACCATTCCCGACCATCATCCGCTCTCCGTCGGAGTGATCGGCGCCTATTCCCGCTGGTGTGCGAACAGGGCCGTGGCCGATGCGGATCTCGTCTTCTTCATCGGCTCCCGCGCCGGCGGGCATACGACGGCCAACTGGAGGATCCCTCGCCCCGGCGCAACCGTGGTGCAGTTGGATATCGATCCGGCGGAGATCGGGCGGAACTATCCGGCGGAGGTGGGTCTGTGCGGGGACGCCAGGGCGACCCTCCGCAGGCTGATCGACGCTGTCGAAACAAAAGCGGGTGAAAAAGGCTGGCTGTCGCACATCCGGCAGATGGTCGGCGAATGGCGGTCCGAAGCGCAGCCCTTGCTGAACTCGGCTGCGACCCCCATCCGGCCGGAGCGGCTCTGCAAGGAGATCGGCGAGATCCTGCCGCCCGACGGCGTGGTCGTATCCGACACGGGCCATGCAGCGATCTGGAGTTCCACCATGATCGACTTCAAAGCGCCCGGCCAGAGGTACCTCCGCTGCGCGGGTACGCTGGGATGGGCTTTGCCGGCGTCGATCGGAGCCAAGTGCGCCCTGCCCGACAAGCCTGTGCTCTGCTTCACGGGCGACGGCGGACTCTACTTCCACCTCTCGGAACTGGAGACGGCCGCCCGGATGGGAATCAACGTGGTCGTCGTGGTCAACAACAACCGCTCGCTCCAGCAGGTGAAGAACATCGTCGACGCCTCCTATGGAGGAAACCCCGCGGCGAAAGGGCGAGATCTCTGGATGTTCAGGGAGACGAACTTCGCGCAGATCGCTGAGAACATGGGCTGCCTGGGGCTGCGGGTCGAACGACCCGGCGACATCCGGAATGCGCTGGAGCAGGCCCTGGAGGCCGACCGGCCGGTACTGGTGGACGTCGTGACCGATATCGAGGCGCTGCCCCAGCCGCCGTGGAGCTAATCCGGGGCCGCTGGGCGGCCGGGAATGCCAACGGCAAAGGCGCCCCTCGCCACCGGGATGGGGAAAGGTGAAGCGGCGGTAAAACGCCTATCCGCAACTGCCACCCGGAAGGCGACTGACCGCCGGCAAGGCCTTCAAAATATCGCAAGAGAGGTGCTCCTGATGCCGGGTACAACAACGTCGGTGGTCGTCGTCAGGCCCCAACGAATGGAGACCTGGGAGTTTCCGCTCCCCGATGTCGGGTCCAGGGACCTGCTCCTTCAGGTCGAGATGGTGGGGATCTGCGGCTCAGAACCCAAGAAGTACATGGGGACATCGGTCTGGAACCCGCCCTATCCCGTGATCCTCGGGCACGAAATGGTAGGGTTCGTCCAGGAGATCGGAGTGGAGGCCACCCGGCGTTACCAGGTGGCGGTCGGAGACCGAATCGTCGTAGAGCCGTACCTTTCATGCGGATGGTGTGAATTCTGCTCCACGGGCCACTATCAGCTTTGTGTGAACAGGCGCGTCTACGGCACGAGCGATTCCTGCACGACACCGCCCCACCTCTTCGGCGGATACGGCCGGCACCTCTTTGTCTCCTGGGGCTCCAAGGTCCACAAGATCCGGCCGGATGTGCCGCCGGAAGCGGCTCATCTTGCCAGCGTCATTGGAAACGGCATCCGCTGGGTCAGGACGAAAGGGCAAGTGCAGTTCCTGGAGAGCGTTGTCATCGTTGGCCCCGGCGCCCAGGGACTCGCGAGCGTCATAAGCGCGGTGGAATCCGGCGCCGAGCCGATAGTGGCGGTTGGACTCGCCAAGGATCGCAAACGGCTGGCCCTTGCGGCCGAGTTCGGCGCTCACCACACGCTGGTCGCCGACGAGGTCGATGTGGTGGAAGCGGTCCGGGATATCACCTCCGGCAAGATGGCCTCCGTCGTCGTCGAGTGCACCGGCACAGCGCCTGGCATGAACCTGGCTTTGGACCTGGCCAGACCCCTCGGCAGGGTGTCTCTGCCGGGGCTTCCCCACGCCGGGCAGCAAGTCCCGCTGCTGATGGAGAAGGTGGTCCTGAAGGAGCTGACCCTGCGGGGCGCCTTAGGCCAGGTGGCCGAGGTGGCGGACGCGGTGAAGCTCATCAACTCTCGCAGATACCCTGTCGAGAAGATCACGACCCACGTCTTCCCGCTGGAAGAGGCCGAGAAGGGAATGAAGCTGTTCATGAGCGGCGATCCGGACTGTATCCGGGTGGCCCTGAGACCGTAAGACCGCCGCTTCCCTGAAGTTTCCCCGGCGAAATATTCGCCATTCTCTCCCCCTTTACATGGCAGGCCGTTTGGCAGCTTGAGTTAAACGGTTTATTTTCGGCTCATCCGGTTCTTACGTATATCTTCCTGTTATCAATAGAAATGAGATTTCAGAAGATAGAAAAGCTTTCAAGTGGTTATCAATAAAATGACGGCGGCAAGGAGGGTAACGTTGGGAAAAAAGAGAGCCATAGTTGCACGGGTTGAAAAGGCAGCGATTGCCTCACCCCTGTCGGATGAAGCCGAGGTGATCCAAAAGGCGGGTATCGATCTGATGGACATCGACGCCGCCAACGAGGATGAGATCATCGCGAAGGCCAGAGAGGCCGATGTCCTCTTTACCGTAAGGGCGGCCTTCACACGCCGTGTTTTTGAGAACCTGCCCAAGCTGCAAGCGGTCGTCCGCTGCGGTATCGGTTATGACAACATCGACGTCGATGGCGCAACCGACAACCATGTCCTGGTCGTTAACATTCCCGACTTCTGCTTCGAGGAGGTCTCCAACCATGCGATCGTCCTGCTGATGGCCTGCGCCAAGAAGCTGGTGCGGATGAACCACCTCCTCAAGAGCGACGGCTGGGGAGCAAGCCGCCGGATCATGGAACCCATGGGCTCCATCTGCGGGCAGACCCTCGGCATCGTCGGCTGCGGCAACATCGGCCGTATGACTGCCCGAAAAGCGCGCTGCTTCGGCCTGAATGTGATCGGCCATGACCCCTATGTCGACCGGAATCTGGCCAGCGAATCGGGTATTGCCCTGAAGAGCCTGCCCGAGGTGATGGCGGAATCCGATTATGTCTCGCTTCATCCCTGCCTCAATCAAGAGACCTTCCATCTGATCGGCGACAAGGAACTCCATCTGATGAAGCCGAGTGCCTACATCATCAATACGTCCCGCGGTTCGGTTGTTGATGAGCCTGCCCTCATCAGGGTTCTTCAGGATAAAAGGATCGCCGGCGCCGGTATCGATGTCTTTGAGAAAGATCCGATTGATCCGGACAACCCCTTGCTGAAAATGGACAATGTCATCGTGACGCCGCACTCGGCATTTTACTGTGATGCCTCCTTCAAGCGGCTAAGAATCAGTGTGGGACAGGAGGCCGTTCGTGTCGCCCAGGGCAGGTGGCCCAAGAACGTGGTCAATAAAGATGTCAAACCAAAGGTCAACCTGGTCAGGGAGGGTTAGTACGGAGGGATGAACGACGAACCGCCGACACCTTCCTTTTCTGAATCGCCTCTATTGCAAAGCAGCAAGCCGTGATAAAATCTCCTTGACTTGCAAGGCCCGCCTTCGTATCCTTCGCCGGCGGATCAACGGATTCTTTACCGATGCTACAGGTTGTTATCCCTTTAATGCAAGAAGGAGGAACGTCTATGCTCAAGAGAACCGGATGTGCAGTCGCGGTGTTTCTAACAGTAGCCCTCGCAACGAACGTCTTTGCCCAGGGAACGTCGGCCAAGGTTGACTATCCCAAAAAGCCTATCAATACGCTGATCGGCTTTGCCCCCGGAGGGGGGAGCGACGTGATGATCTCCATGATCAGGCCGCACCTCGAAAAAGCACTGAAGACCACCTTCGTCCCGGTATACAAACCCGGGTCCGGCAGCGACATCGCCCTGATGGAGCTGGCCACGTCCAAACCCGACGGCTACACAGTCGTCATCTCCTGCACTCCTCAAGTTCCCATCAACGCGTACGTCCGGGAAGCCGGCTATAAAATCCCCGACTTCGCCTTTGTCGCCAACGTGGTCACAGACCCCGGTGTTTTTGTGGTCCGGGCGGAAAGCCCGTATAAAACGATGGCCGACGTCATCAAGGCTGCCAAGGAAAAACCGGGAACCCTCAGCGTGGGCGTCTCTTCGGCGCCCGGGGATGACTGGTTTGCGATGCACTTGTTCGAAGGGGCGACGCAGATCAAACTCAATATCGTCCCCTTCTCGGGAGACGGCCCTTCCTGGCAGGCTGCGCTGGCCGGCCACATCGACGCCACCTCCAATAACCTGGGCATCGTCTACCCCCAGCTCCGGGCGGGCAAGCTCCGGGCTCTGGCGATCATGACCGATAAACGTTCCCCGATCGTTCCCGATGTCCCCACCTTCAAGGAGCTCGGATACAACTTCACCAGCGGCTCGTCGCGGGGATTCACCATGCCCAAGAACACGCCCAAGGCCATCATCGACATCTTTGCGGACGCCGTCAAGCAGGTGATGAATACCGAGGAGTTCAAGGCGAACGCTCTGAAGACGGCCTTCCCGTCCGATTACCAGGGGCCGGAAGAATACGCCGCCTACATCAAGACGCTGGACACGATCTATAGACCCCTCTGGGACAAATACGGGAAATCACCGGACGCCGCTGCGCCAAAGGCAAAATAGCTTCTCGGCAAGCGGGGAAGGCCGTTCCGGTCTTTCCCGCTTGCCGATTTACCGGTGATGGCGCCACCTTCCATACCCCTCTGCAACGTTTCTGTAGGTGAAGGTGCCCTGAAATTCAGTTGTGGAGGGCTTCTCCGTTTTTTAGCAAAAGAGGTGCTCACGTGAAGATCGGTTCGATAGTGTTCGCGGGATTGATCCTTGCGGTCGGTCTGGTCTATGAGATCATGGCCCTGAACATGCCACGGGGCCGCCTTTCCTACCCGGGTCCCGGTCTTTTTCCCATGGGCATCGGCATATTTATTATTGCGACGGCGCTGGGGTGCCTCCTCCAGGAAG
>CAKKRN010000219.1:26081-27264 GCA_919902745.1 Syntrophaceae bacterium
CCAGGAAGTCCTGCCCCGGAAGAGAGGCGCGGGCCCGGCGGCTCCCCCCCTCCCGAACCAGGATTCGGCCGCCCCGGGCGACCGCAATGTAAAAAAAACCTTCCAGCTGACGGCGCTCATGATCGGCTACACCCTCGTGCTCAAACCGCTCGGCTTTCTGATCTCCATCTGCGCCTTCCTCGTGGTCGCCATCCGCATCTTCGGCTACCGCCGGTGGTTTCCCGCCTTGGCCATGGCGGCTATCATCGCGGGCATCTCCTACGTTTCGTTCGTTCTCTGGCTTAAGGTTCCCCTGCCGCTCGGGATTCTTGAAGAGGTTCTTGGATAGGAGGAACAACGGCATGGACCTCTTTAGCGGACTTATTCACGGCTTTTCGGTGGCGCTGACTCCCATGAATCTCCTTTTCGGGTTTCTGGGGGCGGTGATCGGAACGATCATCGGCATCCTGCCGGGCCTCGGCCCCCTGGGGACAATGGCGCTCCTCCTTTCGCTGACCTACGGTTTCGACCCGACGGCCGGCATGATCCTCTTCGCCGGCATTTACTTCGGAGCCATGTACGGCGGCTCGACGACCTCCATTCTGCTCAACATCCCCGGGGAGGCCGCTTCTGTCATCACGGTGATCGAAGGGTACCAGATGGCCCGCCGGGGTCGCGCCGGGGCCGCCCTCGCGGTCGCCGCCATCGGCTCGTTCATCGCCGGGACGATCAGCCTGATCGGTCTGAGCTTTCTGGCCCCCACGCTGGCAATGGCGGCCCTTAAGTTCGGCCCCGCCGAGTATTTAGCCGTCGCCCTGGTCGGGCTGGTGATCATGTCACGGCTGACGGGGGGGAACCTTATCAAATCGCTGATGATGATCGCCCTGGGGCTCGCCCTCGGAACGGTCGGCATGGAGACCGTGGCCGGGTATATGCGCTACACCTTCAAACAGCCCCTCCTGGCCCAGGGAATCGATTTCCTACCCGTCGCCATGGGGCTTTTCGGTATATCCGAAGTGCTTGTCACCGCCGAAGAACCGGTGGGGAATATGCAACTCCAAAAGGTCCGTTTCCGGGAGCTCTGGCCGACGCTCGTGGAATGGAAGCGCTCGTTTTGGCCCATCATCCGGGGATCCTTCATCGGCTTTTTCGTCGGCCTCGTTCCCGGTCCCTCCCCGGTCATCTCGACCATGGTTTCCTATTC
>CAKKRN010000220.1 GCA_919902745.1 Syntrophaceae bacterium
CGGTAGGCAGCCAGGCCGACGAGATAAGAGACGACGAGTGTCAGAACCAGCGAAGTAACAAACCAGCGGCGGTCGGCCATCTCTCGCTTCATGACGGCGATCGTGGCCGCGCAAGGGACGAAGAGCATCAGGACCGTGAGGAAGGCGAGCGCCGGGGCGTGTCCCATCACCGCGGGCAGGACCTTCAGGAGCCCCTGACCCCCTACGCCGTAAAGGACGCCGAGAGTGGCGATGGCGTTTTCCTTGGCAACGACACTGGTGATCAGCGCCGTCACCATCTTCCAGTCGAGGCCGAGGGGTAGGCCGAGCGGTTCGAGGAGGTGACCGATCCAGGCGAGGATGCTGGTTTCCGTCCGGCCGTCGGGGAAGTAGGCCAGGAGCCAGACGAGGATGGACATGGTCAGGATGATCGTACCCGCCTTCCTGACGAAGGCAACTGTCCGCCACCAGACGACGTGCCCGATCGTATTCGGGTCGGGGCGGTGATAGAGGGGGAGTTCCATGATGAAAGGGGTCGGCTCCTCCTTCATGAAGAAGTTGTGAACGACCATTCCGACGGCGCCCAAGACGAGGATGTTGAGGGTGACGAGCGACCAAACGACGAGGGTCGCATCGGCCGCAAAGACGGCGGCGGCGACGAAGGTGAGGACCGCAAGGCGCGCCGTGCAGGGGACGAAGGGGGTCAGCAGCATCGTGAGGAGGCGGGCCTTTTTCGACTCGATGATCCGGACGCTCATGATCGCCGGGACGTTGCAACCGAAGCCGATGCACATCGGGATGAAGCTCTTGCCGTGGAGCCCCACGAGGTGCATGAAGCGATCCATCACAAAGGCGGCCCGGGCCATGTAACCCACGTCCTCGAGGAGGGCCAGGGTGGCGAAGAAGATCAGCAGGATCGGGAGAAAGGTCAGGACCGACCCCACGCCTCCGATCACCCCGCCGATCAGCAGCCCCCGGAGCCAGTCCGGCGCGGTCGTCAGAAATGGTTCGATGTCGGCGGTGAAACCGCTGACGAGCCCTTCCAGGAGTTTCTGGAGAGGGAAACCGACCTTGTAGGTCAGGAAAAAGACGCAGCCGAGGACGGCGAGGAGGACCGGAATACCGAAAGCAGGGCGGGTCAGGACGTGGTCGATCCGGTCGGTCATGACAACCTGGCCCATCCGGAACCGGGAGACGCAGGCGCGCGTGATCTCCTCGACCCAGTCGTACCGGCCGCAGACGACGGCGTGGAGGGAATCCTCATGGGCGATGAGGAGCGAACGGACCTGCCCCCATACCGGTGCGGGGGCCAGCCCCTCCATCATCGTCGAGATCTCCGGGTCCCCCTCCATGAGTTTGGCGGCGACCCAGGGTGTCGTGTAAGGGGAGTGCACCGCATCCCGGATCAGGGCCGTCAGCTCCTCAAAGAGCTTGCGGTGATCCTCTCTGACCAGCGGAAGTTTCGGCAGGGGCTGCACCTCCCCGCGGGAGACGGAGATGATCCGCTGAACGAGCTCCCGGATGCCGCGGTTTTTTGTCGCGATCATCGGGACGACCGGTAGACCGAGGGCCTTCTCCAGCGCTTCGGCGTCCACCCTGATCCCCTGCGCCTCCGCCACATCCAGCATGTTCACGGCCACGATCACCGGCGAGCCGAGGAGGAGGAGTTCCGCGAGGAGGTAGAGGCTCCGCTCAAGGGCGGCGGCGTTGACCAAAAGGACGATGACGTCGGGGGCCTCGTGGATGATGAACTCCCGGGCGACCTTCTCCTCCTCCGAAAAGGCCGTCAGGCTGTACGTACCGGGGAGATCGACGATCCTCATCTCCACGCCGTCCGCGGCATGCGCGCCCTCCTTTTTTTCGACGGTCTTCCCCGGCCAGTTGCCGACATGTTGCGAAAGCCCCGTCAGGATGTTGAACACCGTCGATTTACCCGCATTGGGCTGGCCGGCGAGGGCGACCAGGAGCGCCGCGCTCTGCGGGCGCGGACCCTTCTCTTCACGGGGGAGGCGGCTGACGAGGATCTTTACGGCCTCGCTCGCACCGAGGGCGACGCGCGTATCGGCCACCTGGACGATGACCAGCCCGCCGCTTGCCCGGAGAAAACGGATCCTCGTGTTGAGGACGATCCCCATCCCCGCCAGCCGGCTGATCAGCGCGTGGTCGCCGGAGATCGCATGGATGATTCCCTCTTCGCCGTTCCCGAGGGAGGTGACCGGCGGATATCCGTTTGGTGTCGTCATGATCTTTCCGTGATTCGACTGTTGGGTTCTTTTAGCACAAAACCATTTTAAAAAACAGCCCTTCTCATCAACGCTTCGCTGTGTTATGAAAAGACCGGATCGGGTCGTCCTCCTGCGGGTGAGAAGGCGCCCGATCACATTTTGTTTGCGGATGACTGCCAAGGAGGGCATCATGGAAACCGATCACCGTCCGTGGGGGTACTACACGGTTCTGGCCGATGAGCCGGACCACAAGGTCAAGCGGATCTGCGTTTATCCGGGGAAGCGCCTGAGCCTTCAGCGCCACCGACGTCGGGCGGAGCACTGGTACCTTGTCCGCGGGGAGACGGTGGCGACCATCGAAGATCGGGAGATTTCCCTCCGGGCGGGCGAGGCCGTCGATATCCCCTGCGGGGCGTCCCATCGCCTTCGGAACACGGGAGACGACGAGGCGGCATTCATCGAGATCCAGACGGGGGACTATTTTGGAGAGGATGATATCGAACGTATCGCGGACGACTACGGCCGCGTTTAAGAGCACTCGCGGATGAGGCGCAGGCCGTTGTCGCGAAAGACCGCATCGTAGAAGCTCTGGGAGAGGTCAAGCCCGAGGAGGGTGTCGGTCTCATCCTCACGGGGGAACAGGATATTCGGAAAGTCCGAACCATAGAGGATACGCTCCCGGTTCGTCTCCAGAAAATCGTTGCCGAGATCGAACATGGAACCGAGTTGGGGGAGGAAGGAAAAGGCCGTGTCCATGTAAATCCCGGGATGGTCTGCGAGGAGCTCCCCGAAAGCCCCGTACTCCAGGGACCCCATGTGGGCGACGATCGCCGGGAGGTCCGGATAGCGGGCGAGGAGCCGCCGGAAGGGGGTGACGCCCACGAACGCGTTTCCCACAGGCCCTGTTCCCACATGAAAGAGGAGCCTTTTTCCCTTCGCCATGACCAGTTCATAGAGGGGGAAGAGGCGCTCGTCGTCGGGATAGAAACGCTGGACGAGGAGTTGCAGCTTGAAGCCGAGGATTCGGGGGTGGTCCAGCAGGTCGGCGGCCATCGCGAGACCGTCTTTGTCGTCGGGATGGAAGGCCGCAAAACAGTAGAGATCCGGCAGCTCCGCCAGAATGTTCCGATTCCAGTCGTTCAGCCCCCGCGCAATGTCTTTCCGATGGGCATAGTTGGAATAAACCACGGGGCCGACGCCCCGCTCGCGGAGGTAGGCGACGCAACCGCGCCAGTATAACGGATGGAGGATGCTCCACCCGTAGTCCGCGACGAACTTTCGCCGGATCGCGTCGAACAGGCGGTCGGGAAAGAGGTGGACGTGGAAGTCCACCAGCGGCTCCGGCAGGCGTTTCGCCTCCGGCGGCATCAGACCTCTCCGGCCTTCCCCGTCTTCTTCAGCCGCTTGGCCTCTTTCTTTTCCTTCAACGTTTTGGAAGGTTTTTTCTTGGTGTCTTTTTTGACGTCCTTGTCTTTGCCCATGGGTTCTCCTCCCGCGTGATTTGCCGATGTTCTCTATTTACATACCCGAACCGGCCATTTTTCGCAACCAAAATCTTCTTCTGCAGCTCCCTGCCGGCGGCCGTCTTCTCCACAAAAAGCCTTCTCCCGCTCCAGGGATCGCGCCCGGTATGGTACATCAACGTAGAGATCGTCGCGGGGGTCGGGGTGAAGAGCTGGACCTGCTCGGGTTGAAGGGCGAGCTGCCGGACGGCGAAACGGCGGAGCCCTTCCATGTCCGCCTGCGTGCAGCCGGGATGGGCGGCGATCAGGTAGTAGGTTAGAAACTGCTCTTTTCCCGCCTTTGCCGTGAGTTTGAAAAAGAGATCGCGGAAGACTAACAGCGACGCGATACTCGGTTTTCCCATGCACCGGAGAACTTTTTCCTCCGAGTGTTCAGGGGCGACCTTCATCTGTCCGGAGACGTGGTGTCGGACGACCTCGCGGAGGTAGGGGACGCCGTATTTCCTATCGGCGAGCAGGATGTCGTACCGGATGCCGGAGGCGACGATCGCCTGTTTGACGCCGGGAACCTCCCGGAGTTTCCGGAGGAGGGCGATCTGGCGGCGGTGATCGGGACGGAGGTTTTCGCAGACATCGGGGTAGAGACAATTTCGGTCGGGGCAGGCGCCAAGGAGAAGCTTCTTCCGGCATTCGAACCCGTACATGTTGGCCGTCGGCCCCCCGACATCGAGGATGCGCCCGTGGAAGCCGGGGAGGGAGGCCAGCAATTCTGCCTCCCGGAGAATCGAGGTCTCGCTCCGCGAGCTGACCTGCCGCCCCTCGTGGACGGCGATCGCGCAGAAATGACACCCCCCGTAGCATCCCCGGTGGGTGGCGATCGAAAAGCGGACCGTCTCCAGCGCTCGGACTTCGCCGTCGCGGCGGTGGGAGGGGTGAACCGCCCGCGCGAAGTCCATTCCATGGACATCGTCCATCTCCGCCTCCGTCAGCGGCGTTGCGGGCGGGTTGTGGATGAGCCAGCGGGAGTCCTGCTTCTGGCAGAGCCCCTGCGCCGTCCGGTGATCCTGGTTTCGGTAGAAGACCAGGAACATCTTTTCGAAGGCCGCCGGGTCTGCCGCCGCCTCTTCCCAAGAGGGGAGTTCCTGAAATCCCGGCTTTCGTTCCGCCGCGGCGTAGCAGAGACCCCGCAGGTCCGAGACGTCCCGCCCCTCCCGGATCCGGGCGGCGAGCTCCAGAACCGTATTTTCCGCCATGCCGTAGAGGAGAAAATCGGCCTTCGCGTCGATCAGGACCGAGCGGCGCACCCGATTCGACCAGACGTCGTAATGGGCGATCCGTCGGAGGCTTGCCTCGATCCCGCCGAGGACGATGGGCGTCGTCTGCTTGAAATGACGGCGGATCAGGTTCGCATAGGCGATCACCGCGCGGTCAGGACGGCGGTTGTTGATCCCGCCGGCCGTGAAGTCGTCCTCCCGTCGTCTCTTCCCGGAGGCGGTGCGGTTCGCAACCATGGAGTCGATGCAGCCGCCCGTGACGCCCCAGAAGAGCGCCGGCTCGCCGAGACGGCTGATATCATTTTTAGAGCCCACGTCCGGCTGGGGGATGATCCCCACGCGGTATCCGGCGGCAAGCAGCCGCTGGCCGATCACGGAGACGCCGACAAAGGGGCTGTCAAGGTAGCTGTCTCCGCTGATCAGGATCACGTCAAGCCGCGTCCAGCCGAGATCCCGGACCTCCTCGGGCGTGGCGGGGATAAACACGTCCTCTCCTCCATTT
>CAKKRN010000221.1 GCA_919902745.1 Syntrophaceae bacterium
ATGCCACCTCCTTTTCTTCCTTCTCCGGAATGTCTGATGAATTGCATTTGTTAACATGGGAAGGGCATTTTCTCTCTCCCGCACCGTCATCACCGGCGACGGCGCGGCGCGGGGGAGAATTGTTTTCCAAACCCGGAGGCAACGGAAAAGGAGCGGAATGGAATGAGGTGTAAGATGAGATTTTACTCCGATTGACAGGACGATACGGAGAACACCCCAGGATGTCAACCCCTTTTTTACCAACACATTTTTTGCCAACCTCAACGATCTTGTTTATATCTGTTGATCCTCCGTTCGGAAATTCGCCGGCAACGCCGCCTGTTCAGGGATTTTATTGATCGGCGCCGCATATTTTCCCGTTGCAGGATCATCAGGCGGACCTGGATTTTCTTGGGATCGCCTGACCGGGATCAACATATTTTAATTAACGATCTCGATAAATTATCAGTCGATAGCCTTGTCCTGCCAGACGCTTTGCACAAATTTGAGAGCAAACTGCCAGAACACTTTACCGGAATAATCTATCTCAGGAACGCTATTTTTACATGAAATATACCTTGACAAACAAAAATATTTGCATTATACGGACGCCGTAATGACATTTCTACGAACTTTTTAGGTGGTAGCAAGTGAAGAGTACATTAAAGGACATAGCGTCGATTCAGATGGGTTACTCGTTTAGAACGCGGATTGAATCGATGGATTCCGGCGCTGTAGCCGTCATCCAGATGAAAGACCTGACGGATCAAAACCGCGTGGATTGCAGTGCCCTGGCAAGGGTTGATATGGAGAAGCCCAAGGAGCATCATCTGGCGAAACCGAGGGATCTAATTTTTCGATCCCGGGGGCTGACATCTACATCGGCGATCCTTCTGGATGATCCGGGCTCGGCCGTGGTGGCGGCGCCCCTCTTGAGGATCAGGGTGTCCGATCATGGCATTCTGCCCGAGTATCTGAACTGGTTTATCCGTCAGGCGCCGGCACAGGCTTTTTTAACGAGTCACGCCAAGGGGACCGCGCAAAAGATGATCAGCAAAG
>CAKKRN010000222.1:0-5563 GCA_919902745.1 Syntrophaceae bacterium
AGGACGAACAGGGCGTCGGCGACGACGGGCCTCGCTCCCGCGATAATGATCGGGTTCAGGTCGATCTCGGCGATCTCCGGGTGGAGCAGGGCAATCGCGCCCACGGCCTGGAGGATCCCGGCGAGGGCCGGGCCATCCACGGCGGGAAGGCCGCGGAACTCGCCCAGGAGCGCCTTCGCCCGGATGTCGGCAAGCATCTCCTCCGCCTCCGTCGGTCCCAGCGGCGCCGCGCGGAAGGAGGTGTCCCGGAGCGCCTCCGTGAAGACGCCGCCGAGGCCAAACAGGACGCAGGGGCCGAAGCCCGGGAAGCGGGTCATCCCGGCGACGAACTCGCGGCCGCCTGCGACCATCTCCTGGATGAGGACGGGGATCGGCTTCCCGGAGGCCTCGCGGACCGACCGGAAGGCTTCGCGGAGGGCCTCTTCCGTCCGGACGTTCAGCGCGATGAGCCCCCTGCCGGATTTGTGCATGATCTCCCAGGCGCACGCCTTGACGGCGACGGGGAAGCCGATTCCGTTAGCAATTTTTACCGCCTCGTCTTCGGTCCGGGCGATCTCCTCCCGGGTGACCGGAACGCCGTAGACGGCGAGGAGTTGTTTTGCCTGATGCTCGTCAAGGGCGCTCTGCCCGGCGTCGAGTGCGACCCGGATGATTTTTGCTGCCTCCGGACGTTCGGCCGGCATGGTCAGGTTTGCGATGGGTTTCCGTTCCCGGATCTCCTTGTGGCGCAGAAGCGACGCCATCCCCCGCGCCGCCTTTTCCGGCGAGTCGAAGACGGGAATGTCCTGGTCCATGTATAAGGAAGTGAAATTGTCCTGCCGCCCGAAGAATGAGGAGACCACCAGCGGGAGATCGTATTTCCGGGGCAGCTCCACAGCGGCAGCCATGTCATTCACCATCATTTCAAGAAAGGCTTCACGCGAAACATCGGCCATCAGTCCGCTGATGTGGGAATAGACCATCTTCAAAAAGCCGGAATTCACCGCGCCGTGGAGGATGAGACCGTCCACCTCGCCGCTTTCCATGATGAACTCGGGGATGGTGAGGGCCAGTAGCTGTGTGTCGAGGTGAAAGGTGAGATCCACCGGATTGCCGCTGGCGGCATGGGGCGGGATTAGCGGCCGGATCTTCGCTTGAAGGGCGTCGGAGAAACGGGGGACCGTCATGCCTCCCCGATCGGCTGTATCGGAGATGGCTGTCCCCGGCCCTCCGGAGTTGGTAACGACGGCGAGCCGGTTGCCGCGCAGCGGCGGCTGGGTGGCGTGGACCCAGCCGTGGGCGTAGAGATCCTCGATGGAGTGGCAGCGGATGATCCCGGCCTGCCTGAAAATGCCCTCATAGAGCAGATCCGGGCCGGTGAGCGCCCCGGTGTGGCTCTGGCCGGCCTGGGCGCCGGCGGCTGATCCGCCCACATACTGGGCCAGCACCGGCTTGTGGGGCGTGATCCGCCTGGCGGCCTCGATGAACCGCCGGCCGTCGCGGAGTCCCTCGATGTACAGAATGATTGCCTTCGTCTGTTCGTCTTCGCCTAAGTATTCGAGGACGTCGATCATGTCGATATCCGCCTCGTTTCCGCAACTGACCGCCTTGCTGAATCGGATCCCCCGCTCTTTGAGGTAGGGGAGCGTTTGAGCGACGTAGGTGCCGCTCTGGGAGGCGAAGCCGAGGGCGCCCGGTCTATTGGGAAGCTCGCCTATGGTCATGTTCAGGGCGGTCCCGGTATTCATCACCCCCATGCAGTTGGGGCCGAGGAAGCGCATCCCGGATGCCTCAGCGATCTCTTTGAGCCGCCCTTCTCGCTCCCGCCCGACGTCGCCGGTCTCCCGGAAGCCGGCGCTGATAATGATCGCCCGCTTCGTCCCGATCTTCGCGAAATCTTCGAGTACGGGGACTACCTGGTCGGTTGGGACGACGATCAGGGCAAGGTCCGGGGGTTCGGGGAGGTCCATCGGCGAGGCGTAGGCCCTGTGGCCGAGGACGATCTTGTCGGTGGGGTGGATGGGATAGAACTTGCCCTGATAACCGTCCTTGATAAGCGAGAGGGCTTGCAGGGTTCCCATTTTCATTGGATTGTTGCCCGCGCCGGCCGTGGCGACGGATTGAGGGTGCAACAGCAGATGCAGCGGATTGTCCGGCATGAGTTCCCCTTTTTGTGTAACCGATCCTTGCTGATTCCCGACGAAACAGCGGCACTATAGGCAATCCGGCACACCCCGTCAAGCCATAATGGCAAAGGAAGGGGTTCTTTTCGGCATGGCTTTGTCATCCGGCGGCAGCAAGCTTCTTGACATTATCGGACCGGGAGGGAGAGAGGAGAACGCGGAGGGCAGGTGCGCTTCACGGGGCACGATCCATCGGTGTTGTGCAATTTCGCGCCTGGCTCACTCTCCGTAACCTGACTGCAAAACGATAAACGATCTCCGTATGAATATCGTTTCTACGAATATTCAAGTAGGGTTTGGCCAGTTGAAAAACACGGCGGTACTCCGCGTGCATTTTTTCTCTCTTTACACAAGCGATATCGCATCGGATATGTTGAGCTCCAGCATCTTCGTGCTCGCGAGGAGCCGAACAAGATTCTTATTTACGGCCTCGATATCTCCCCCCAGCTCCTGGAGTTCTTCCGCGGCTTTCCTGATCTCTTTGATCTTGGCATCCATTTTTTCGATGTTATACTCGGTTGTCATGGTAAATGCTCCTAATCATGCTGACTTACTAATGTTCTCTCAGATCTTTGAACCTCTTCGCCTTCAAGGCGTACCTGGGCAAGCTTTCGTAGGGGTGAATTTCCATTTTATAACCGAGATTCGTCTTGACCCGGAGCTGATCTTTTAAACGCTTGAGAATATCCGGTTCCTTTTTCTCGAATCCCGGCATGATTTCTATCTTAAGAATGATTTCATCGATGTCGCCCTTCTTGCTTACCACAACTTCATATTCATCACCCAGCTCCATAAAACTCCTCACCACTTCCTCGATGGCCGTCGGGGCCAGGAGTACGCCCTTAACCTTGGTAATGTCATCGGCCCTGCCGACGACACCGCCGTCGATACTCCTGAAGGTACGACCGCAATCGCAGTCATAGTCCGCCCAACGGATCACGTCTTTCGAGTCGAAACGGATGCAGGGCTTAGCCATCCGGTCCAGGGCCGTGATAACCATCTTGCCGTTCTTTCCCGGCGTATCGATGATTTCACCGGTATCGATATCCTCTATCTCGACGAGAAAGAAGGCCTCGTTCACGTGGAGGCCCTTCTGGAAGGTGCAACTGTAACTCCAAGCGCCTATCTCCGTGGCGCCGATGTGGTCATATACCTTCGCCCCCCAGGCATCCTCGATCCTCTTCTTCGTGGTGGAAATGCTGGCGCCCGGTTCGCCGGCACAGGTGATTCTCTGGATGCCGATCGACCGGGGATCAATCCCCATCTTTCTCGCCGTGTCGGCCATGCCGAGCACATAAGTCGGGGTAGCTCCAAAGGAGTTGCACTTGAGTTCCTGCATCTTCATGATCCGTGCCCCCGTGTCCAGCACCCCGCCCGGCACCACCTCGCAGCCGAGCTTCTCCGCTCCGTAATGACAGGCCCAGAAGGCGACAAAAATGTTGTAACCGAAGGGGATGAACATCCTGTCCGTATCGCGGTAACCCTGGGCATAAAGTATATAGGCCCAGCACTCCGCCCACCATTCCCAGTCTTGCCAGGTGTCTGCCTGATATACAGGGGTTCCCGTGGTGCCGCTGGTTTGCCGGAACTCCGTGACCTGACGGAGCGGAACGGCCAGCATATCGCCATAAGGGAAAGGCGGCCGGTTCTGGACGTCTCTCAACATACCCTTATCTGTCCGAGGGACCTTCTTGATGTCCTCATAGGTTTTGATGTCGCCCGGTTCCATGCCGGCATCCTGGTAAAGTTTCCGATAAAACGGCGAGTTTTCGTAAGCCCAGGTGAAGATCCTTCGGAACTTCTTCACCTGAAGCTCCCGGAGCTTTTCGCGCGGCATCGTTTCCATGATAGGATTCCAGTAAATGCTTCCGTTCTTGGCCATCGCGTTATCTTCATTCATTTTTTGTACCATCCTATGTCAGTTCCGATAACAGATGATGTCCTTATATCATTGACTTGATTACCTGCGCACCCTGGCGCGTCTGTGTATAATCTGTCGGATCGTCTCGCCCGGCATTCGACGAAGACAATCATAATGCACACCGGAACCACATGTCACCTAATCAGGGACATCACCGGTCCAGCGCTTGAACAGATTATGTTCGATGCCGACCTGGTCGAGTGCCTTGCCGATGCTCTGGTGGATAATGTCAAGGATGGTTTCGGGCTTGTGATAGAAGGCCGGTATCGGCGGCAGGATCACCGCGCCGAAGTCGGCGGCGCGTGACATCAGGTCGAGATGTCCCTTGTGAAAGGGCGTTTCCCGCACCATCAGCACCAGCGTGCGCCGCTCCTTGAGCGTCACGTCGGCGGCGCGCGCCACCAGGTTGTAGGTAAACGAATTGGCAATCGCCGACAGCGTCTTGATGGTGCAGGGTGCGACGATCATGCCGCGGGTGCGGAACGAACCGCTGGCAACGGCGGCGCCGACATCTTTGTTTTGATAGACCACGTTCGCCAACGATCTGACTTCGTCGAGCGAGTAATCCGTCTCGATCGCGAGGTTCATGCCGGCTGCCTCGCTCAGGATGAGGTGGGTTTCCTGGCCCAGACCTTTCAGGACGCGCAGCATTTCCACGCCATAGATCACGCCCGACGCGCCGGTAATCGCCACCACCAATGGCAAACTCATTTCCCTGCTCCTGGAGTTCTCTGTCGGATTATTGCGCAGCGTCGGCATTGTCGGCGCTGTTTTACATTATAGACTCTCGCACTTCGGTAGACTCAAGTACCGGAAAACCCGCCGCCGCAAGCGCGGCAACGACCTTGCCGATCTCCCTTGCGTGAAAACGGAGAATCACGGTCCTTTCCGGAAAGCCGTTGTCATCCGGCTTCACGCGCCGTCCAATCGGGTAGATCGCTTGTAGCACGGCGCCCGCCGCCTCGGCAACGTCGGCGATCCGGCCCAGCACGCCGGGGCCGAGTTTGAGCGGCGCCAGCGTCACACCGCTGCGCCGCTCCCAGGCGCCTACGCAGTGAGCGGCAAGCTGAAAAATCTCGTTGGCGGAAATGACGCCAACCACCTCTTCTCCATCCATGACAGGGAACTGGGCCACCCCCAACTCCTGTCCCTTGAGCAGGCAATGTTCCATGGTGTCGTCACTCCGCACCGTGGCCGGATTGCGCACCATGACGTCGCGCACCTTGACACGATTGACGAAAAAGTTGAATTCGTCCGTGCTCTGGGTGCGCAAGACAAAGTGTCCCATGCGCAACATGTTGGCGCGCGTCACCAGCCCGCGCAGCCGCCCGTTATCCACTACGGGCAAGGCATGCAGATTGTTGTCGCTGAGAAGACGCTTGGCTTCCGAGACCAGCGTATCGCTCGGTATCGTCATCGGATTGGTTTGCATCCAGTGTCGCACGATCATTGCCGATTCTCCTTCATAGCGCCTCCGCCG
>CAKKRN010000222.1:5663-8186 GCA_919902745.1 Syntrophaceae bacterium
CTCGCGCGAACCGTGCCGATACTGCCTGACCATCACCAGTTTCTTGTCCTCGGTCAGCGGTACTACCATCAGCCAGTCCACCATCTGGATCACGTGGAAGTCGCGCTCGCCTCCGGTACGCGGCGAGCGGGCGCGATCGCGTATCACCTGCAGCAAACCGGCGTCGAACACCGGTTCCGAAGCAATCAGAGGCCAGGGCCGGATCAATGCGCTGCCGCCGCAGCTGCTGACGGCGTCGTCAGCGGCACGTGCGCTCCTGCATACAGCCGCATGAATTCGTCGACGGCAAACCGGGCAAATTCCGGGGTGTAAAGATGCAGGTCGACCTCCTTGACCCGCTCCGGATCGGCGAGCTTTTCCTTCAAGCGTGCGACGAAGGCGGCGTCGGCAACCGGGTCGAAAATGGGCCGCCCTTCCTTGTCGAGCGACGACCAGCCTTTGAGCGGAATCAGGAAAGTCCAGGGGCCCTTGGCCCGGTTGAGCCGGTCAGCGATCACGTCGGCGGCCTGACGTAACTCGTCGACGGTAGTGCGAACCTGGACGCGCAGGGCGTCCTGTACGTACTGGGTTCGGTCTCTGGTTTTCTCCAGCATGTCGGGGCGACCGCCATAGGACAGGATATCGAGGCCGCAGGGCGCCAGCACCATGGGTATGCCGGTTTCGACGGCCGCCAGCAGCCGCTCCGGCCCCGGATCGCGGTTGCCCTTGAAGAGGTTTTCCATGATCCCGCCGATGCAAATGTCGACCACGCCGTGAAACGCGCCGGCACGGATCATCTCTTCCATCGCCTTGTCGCCCTTGCCTTGCGCATGACAGACGATCGGCGTGAAGCCGGCCTCCTCCAGCATGCCGAGCGCGGCCTGCACCGCCATCTCGCCGAAACCGAAGGAAGAGACGGCCACACAGGGTTTGTCGAAAACGAAATGGGTGCCCAGGGTCATCTCCACCATGCCGCAGATGGCGCCGACCGCGTTGATGATCTGCGCCTTCAGGAGCGGATTCATTTTCACGATATCGAGCACCGTGTGGTGCATGGTGATGTCGTGAGTGCCGACATACTTGTCGATGTAAGCCGGGTGCGCCGCCATCGGCGAGGCCATCAGCTTGGGCATGCCGAAAGGCAGCCGTTTCATGATCGAAGTAGCGACCAGCGTGGATGTGCCGCCGCCGATGCCGATAATGCCCTGGACCCGGCCCTGTTTGACCAGTTCATCGATGATCGCCGCGGCGCCCCGGATCTGGTTGTTGGTCGCGGCATCCCGGTCGGAGCGGTACTTTTCGCGCACCACTTCGATCGGCAGCCCGCCGCGCGCCGCCACCGCCTCGGTGGTGATGTCGCCGGCGAACGGCGGCGGATCCTCCATGCTGAAATCAAGCAGGATGGCTTCGTGGCCCCGGTCGGCAATCAGTTGCTTGACAAAGACGATGTCCTCGCCGCGGGTGTCCAGATTGCAGACGATGACGATACCTTTCTTGCTCATGCTGCGGGATTTCCTTCACTTTGCCGCCCGCCATCCCCGGCGGGCGGCCGGCGACAGATTACTTGGACGACTTCTTGACTTCGGGCCGGGTCAGCCGGTTGATCATGCCGGCCACCGGGCTGGCGCCGGTAAAGCCGTACTCGTTCCAGCGATCGGAAACTTTTTGCAGCACAGCGCGATCCATGAAAATTTCGTTGGGCTTGTTGGTCCATTCGTAAGGCGTGCAGGCATCGAGAATGATGCGGCTGGTGATGTCGCGCGCCTCGATCGGCAGGCCGGGATCGAGCGGCGTGGAGCGCCCGCGGTCGATGATCTGGGCCGAGCGCTTCGGGTCGAAGCGGGTGGCCAGCGCCCACCAGACACGATCCCAGTCGTCGGCCTGGATGTCGTGATCGACGACGATCACGCCCTTCACGCCATAGTGACCGGTGGTGGTGGCGATGACGGCATTGCCGACGTGATTGGAGTGCCCGGGATACATCTGCTTGACCGACACCACGACCCAGAACCGGCCGCAAGCTTCGGGCGGGATATACACGCTCTGGATGCCCGGCACCTTCATGGTCTCAAGGTCATGCCAGAGCGTTGCGGTGCGGTTCAAAGACTGGATCATGTGGATATCGTTGATCGGCTTGCCCACGGTCGTCGCCCACATCACCGGCTTGTTGCGATGCAGGATGCGCGCTATACGCAGCACCGGCTTGGGATAATCCTTGCCCTTGTTGCCCGAATAGTAGCCGGTGTATTCGCCGAAGGGCCCCTCTTCCATCAATTCGTTCGGGTCGATCCAGCCTTCGGCGATGATCTCGGCGGTTGCCGGCAAGGTAAGCCCGGTCAGTTCCGACTTGAACACCTTGACCGGCTTGCCGCGCAGCGAGCCTGCCACGTCGTATTCATCCACCTGCGCGCTGACCAGCGTTGAGCCGGCCAGGAACAGTACCGGATCGGTGCCCACCACATACGCGGCGGGCATCAGTTCGCCGCGTTCCTGGTACTTCTTCATGTGCATGTCGCCGTGCTTGCCCTTGATGATCTGCGAGCC
>CAKKRN010000223.1 GCA_919902745.1 Syntrophaceae bacterium
TAACAGCAGATTGTGGTCGTCTCCTTGGCATCCTTGGTTTTTAACGTCAGTGCGTAGGCCCTGACCGGAGACAGGTCAAATCCCATGCCGCTAACGGCGATCCCGGCGGCAACCGCGCTGGTGATCTGAATAAACTTTCTCCTTGTCACATTCATAGACACTTCCTCCTTTTCGCTACCCAAGTTAAGTTGAATTACTCAAACAAATTTAAACTCTCGGGGTCGTAATTCCTCGCTATCATCATTAGTGCCGGGAGACCGTCATTAGAGTTTCATAATCTCCGCCATATTTTCCTTTTTCGTAATTGTGAACATTCCTATTGTCAGGCGTTCTCGCCAGATTTTCCATGGCACATTTTACCACCTGCCTGATTTCTTCCTCACCCTCCGGTTCCGCTGGTCGCAAGGCATGATAGAAAATACCCTCTTTCCGAACTTCCCGCATCAGAGGAAGCGGAGCGTCATCGGCAACCAGGATAATATTCAGCTTGCGGTTGCATTTTTTTAAAAGAGGCACGAGCTCTGCAGAGTTTAATTCATTTAACTCCATTCCCAGGAGTAAAACCTGGGCATTTTTCTTGAGCACATTGTGGATGACTTTCATGGCTGAATTCGTTACAATAACGTCATAGCCGGCGTCTATGAGAAGACTTGCCAGTTGCTTACGGACCCCTGCATCTTTATCCGCTATGAGAAGTCCCAACATGTCTGTTCCCCTCCATTTTAGGGATCAGCCTAATCACGCATCGCATCAGGAAGTGCGCCCCTTATCTACTCAAGAAGTATGCCAGGCAAAGACTTTCGCGTTGATTAACGTATCATCATGTTTTTGATAGTTATTTTCGGAAGGAAACGTCCCGGCAAAATTTTTATGTCGGCAACGTATAATTATCTGATACGGGTCATGCGTCGTCACGAAGGGCGAACTCGGGGAGCAGGTCGCTAAAATGATATAATCATAGATGATATTGATAATAATAAATCTTATAAAAAAATATACACAGGTGGGGAATGATTCATACGCGATTGCCTTAAAATGACAACACGGCGCACAAGGGTAAAATCAGTCGTATGGGAAAGGAGTTGGTCGAATAAGGGCGCGGCAAGCAGCAGCGGCGTTCCTACTTCTCATCGCTGCCGGCGGCAAGGGTTTCACTGCCCTGAGGGAAAAGGGGCAATTTGATGGTAACAGTTGTACCTTCGTTCACCTTGCTTTGCACCTCGATTTTGCCGTCGTGCCTCTCGATGATCCCAAAGGAAACGGAAAGACCTAATCCGGTGCCCTTGTCATTTTTCGTGGTGAAAAATGGATCAAATATCTTCCCCAGGTCCTCTTCAGAAATTCCCGCTCCCGTATCAACTATTTTCAGGCAAACATGTTCTTCATTGTCCGTATATGTTTTAATGTGGATGCTTCCACCGGCGAGCATGGACTGGCCGGCGTTGAGTAACAAATTGATAAAAACCTGTTGCAGTTGGTTTTCATCAACCGGAATGAGCGGCAAATCCTGCTGATAGTCCCTGATGATATCGATATTGTGAAAACTCGATTGGCGACCGACGAGAGCGAGCGTGGCGTCAATGATATTGTTAAGGGAGGCGGGTTTTTTCTGCGGTATCGATTCGCGGGAAAAATCAAGCAACCCTTTTACGATATTCGCACATCTGTTGGTTTCATTAATGATGACGTCCATGTCACTCTTAAGAGCAGGGTCCAGCTTAGGACTCTTGCTGGTCAAGTTTGCGAACATCAGGATGCCCTGGAGCGGATTATTGATCTCATGGGTGATGCCGGCTACCAGCCTTCCGAGGGAAACCAATTTTTCCGAACGGATCAACTGGGTCTGCATCTGCTTTATTTCGCGTGTCCTTTCGGAAACCTTGGCTTCAAGATTCTTCCCCCATTCGTTCGCTTCCATCCTGGCGCTTTTCAGGCTGGTCGTCATCTGATTGAAGGCATCGGAAAGCTCACCCATTTCATCGCTGGATTTGTTTTGCAACAGGGCATCGAGATCTCCCTGAGATAGTCTTTTGGTTTGTGTCAGAAGGCTCTTTAGGGGACGATTTACCATGCGGTGGGTAGAAAAAATGATGGTCAGGGAAACGGATATGAGTAGAAGAACGGTCAAAAAAACAATTTTGTTCCGGTAATTGCCGATCAGCATATTCATATTGTCTAAGGAAACGATGACGTCCAGGACGCCCAATGTCCTTTGCTCGGGTGAGTGGGAGTGGCATGCCGATAGGTAACAGCCATCTTCGTTGTAAATGGCCTTGGCCATGCCTAACACCTGCTTGCCCCGCTTATTAAAAAAAATCCGACTTCTGTTCATTGTAGAGGCGTGTACTTTCGGTTCATTATCGGCGTGACACATGTTGCAATTGGCCTCTTTCTTATCGAGATATCTGCCGATCTCATCCATTTCGGTCGAGAAGGTTATCTTGCCGCTTTTATTGATCATTCGGATATGGTCGACCCCCTGCAGCGTGCCTACTTCCTGCATCATTTCATAGGCCCTTTTCCGGTTATCCTCCAGCATTTCATAATGGGTTGTTTTGATGATGGTTTCGCTTAATTTGTCGGCGTCGGAGATCGCTTCTTCCAGCAGCATGGTTTTGATGGCGGTGATATTGATGTAGGCAAAAAACAGCATGAAGACGAACAGGATAAGGCAGGTGGCTATCGTCAATTTGAAAATAAGGCTGATGCGCAAGTCTGTTGCACCCCGAAAAAGATGTAATTCCTTTTTACCCATATATTTTTTTCAGCAGCCAGGCCATCTTTTGCCCGAGTAATTTCACGAGCCCGATACCTTCATCGTCCTTTTCTACTTCCCCTATTTCCCGGCCGAAAGCGATTCCCCGACCCACAATGATCATCTGTCCACTCAGAAAAAAATGGTTCATGGTGTCAAGAGTGCTAATCCCTCCTGACCGTCGCAACGCAACCAAGGATGCCCCAACCTTGTCCTTGAACATTCTGCCGTTGGATCTCGCAACATAACCGGTACGATCAATCAGGGCCTTCATTTCAGGCGTAACATCCTGAAAGTAGACGGGCGAGCCAAGGATAATCCCATCTGCACCGAGCATCTTGTCGATGTATTCGTTTGCTGCGTCGCTTTTTACAGCGCAATGCCGGTTCGGATTTTGGCTACATTTATAACAGGCGATGCAGCCATGAATTTCCTTTGCTGAGAGCTGCACCAGATCGGTTTCAATCCCCTGTTTTTCAAGTTCGCTGAAAACATGATGGATCAGGATCGATGTATTGCCGTCCTTTCTTGGGCTACCGTTAAACGCAACGACCTTCATTTTTTTCTCCTTGAAAAAGATTGGAAAATGCATCTACCAGGATCCGATCAAGCGCTTGGAAAAAATTGATGATAGCGATGATCACATACTTCATGTTTGATAAGTTGTAAAGCGGATCTGTTCATATATTGCCGAATTCCACCGCGGGGAATCCATTGTCGGCGGCGGCCTGACCACTCAACTGGCCGCAGGCGGCGAGGATGTCCCGGCCGCGGCTCGCGCGGAGGATGGCGGTGTAGTGGCGGTCGAGCAGGACCTGTTGAAAGGCCGAGACCGCCTCCGGGGTTGGAGTCCGGTAGGGTGCACCGGGAAACTCATTAAAGGCGATGAGGTTCAACTTGCAGCGGACGCCGCGGAGCAGGCGGGCCAGTTTTTCCGCATCCGCCGGAGAGTCGTTGACGCCGGCCATGAGGATGTACTCGAAGGTCAGCATTCGCCGCCCCGGCATCGGGTAGTCCCGGCAGGCAGCCAGCAGCTCTCTCAGCGGGTATTTCCGGTTCACGGGCATCAGCTCATCCCGTCGCCGGTCGTCCGGGGCGTTGAGCGAGATGGCGAGGTTGACGCAGATCTCTTTTCCCAGTTTCACGATCAGTGGTGCGATGCCGCAGGTGGAGACGGTGATTTTCCGGTTGGAAAAACCGAGACCGTGATCGGAGGTGAGGATCCGGATCGCCTTCAGCGTGTGGTCGTAATTCGCAAGCGGTTCCCCCATTCCCATCAGAACGATGTTCTTGATCTCCGGCCCCTCGGAAGTGTGGCGCCGGAGCATCGTCATCTGGCCGGTGATCTCGGAGGGGAGGAGGTTTCGCCTGAGCCCCTGCCGTGCGGTCAGGCAGAAGCGGCAGCCCATCGCGCAGCCCGCCTGGGTTGAGATGCAGGCGGTCCAGTGGTTCCGTCCGGGGATCAGGACGCTTTCGATGAAGAGACCGTCCTCGATGCGGAAGAGGACCTTTTTCGTCCCGTCCGACGCGGTCTGTATCCGGTCGATTGCGGGTTCGGCGATTCGGGTGAGCCCCTCCATCCGGGTGCGGAACTCCCGCGCGAGGGTTGTCATCTCCTCGAAGGAGGTCGCACCGCCGATGTAAAGCCATTTCATGATCTGCCGTGCGCGGTACTTCTCCTTGCCGAGGCTGGCGATTAAAACCTCGATCTCCTCCAGGGAGAGGTCACGGATGTTGGGTAGGACCGTCATGTTTGTGCCTGATTCGGAAAATTATTCCTTCGGCAGAAGGATGATCGCGATCCGGCGGTTCCTCGCCCGCCCTTCGGGGGTGTCGTTTTCGGCAATCGGCTGGTGTTCCCCAAAGGCAACCGCCGAGAGCAGGGTGGGATCGATTCCCTCCTTTTCCAGGAACCGGGTGACGTTGAGCGCCCGTGCCGCGGAAAGCTCCCAGTTCGTGGGATATCTCTTTGCGAGGGCCCCTCCGATCGGGATGCTGTCCGTGTGTCCCTCGACGCGAATCACCTTGTCCGTCACGGTCATCAGAATCTCGACGACGCGCTTCAGCACGCCCAGACCCTCCGGTCGGATTTCCGTCTGACCGGAGTCGAAGAGGATCTTGTCCACAACATCCACGGTCAGTTTCCCTTTGAGCTCGGTAATGGCGATCTGCCCCTGCGCGATTTCGCTCTTCATCTCGGAGAGGAGATCCTCGTAGGTCTTGCTGACCGTCCGGACCTCCACCTCTTTCGTTTTCTTCAGCAGGGAGATGCTTTCTGCAAGCATCTGCTTGTCGCCTTCCAGTTCGATGTTCCGGTTCCGCAGCTCCTCGATGGTCCGGCTTGTCTCCTCCGTGATTCTGTTCAGACGGGCGTCTCGATCGGTCCGTTCCTTCTCAAGCCTCTCCGTGTCGACAATCAGTCTATCCTTATCGGCAATCAGCCCCTCCGTCGCGGCCGTCAACTTTTCAATTTGCGCCTTGAAGTCGCTGTTTTGCGCCGTCAGGGCCGCCAGATCGCGGTTCAGGACATCGGCCTCGGCCTGTTTCCGGAGATAGTCGCTCTTGGCGACGCAGCCGCCCACGCCAAGGATAAGAAACGCAACAACCACGACCGCCAGACCGGGGGTTTTGTGAAACATGCTCTCCTCCATAGCTACTTTTTTTGTGAACATACTTCGATCCGGTCGGATTTTCAACCTTTAATCACCGGTAGGAGATCGGGAATCTTGCCGCCCGTGTCGCCAGAAATCACCATGATGGCAGAAAGAAATGAAGTGAGTTGGTAGGTGGTTCAGGCACTGGTAGCCCATAACCGCAAGGGAAAGCCACATTTCACGGAATGCAGAGTATCCTTGGACAAAAGCGGCGTCACGCCACCGAACAATCTCTATGGCATTCGTGCCGATTAGAAAACACCCTCTTCAAGAATCCCATAACTTTCTTCCATGAATTTCGTGTATTCCAGATCCGTCATCATCTCCGCAGACTGATGGTACTGAGGACGTAACGAATCGGGAATGCTGTGAAAAAGCCGATCCGGGCGCGCGGCGTTTGCATTATGGACGGCGATGAACTTTTCGACACAGATGCTCATCATTTGCGATTTCGCTTCCATAGTTCTTTCCTCCCAGTGGCCCCTGTTTTTCGCATCTTAATCAATCAAGGAGTACGGGATACCCCCTGCGCTGATCGGATTGACCATGATATCCTCCTGTCCCAATACCTGATCAATCGTACGCAATTACTGGGCCAGTTAAATTGTCCTGAATATATAAAGAGTTAAGAGATAATGATCCGTTGGAATCTATACAGATTTGTCCACTTTTCAGAGCATAGGACATTATTGTTCAAATCGTTCGATCGTCACCCCCAGAGATGATGCTGGATTTCAAACCGGAATCAAGGATGTTGTTTCCTCAATTATTGTGATATGGATGGCCAAAATGTACCACCCCCGGAAGCAGAAACATAAGGAGGATGGAACATGATCATGCTGAGCGACACACCGGCAGGCAATCCCGCAGAAGTTCCCGTGTATGAAGCCCGCACACTCTATCAGGTTCCCATCGACCTGGTCCGGGAGGACCCCGACCAGCCCCGGAAGTCTTTCGACGCGCAGGGTCTCGAAGAAATGGTCGCATCGGTCACAAAACACGGGATCATTCAGCCCGTCATTTTCCGCCGCGGCCCGGACGGCCGGTCTCGCCGAGATGTCCCGGCTTTTTCCAAAACACAAAACTTTTTGATGGTCGTATGATTCGTTAATAAGATCAATAATATAAATAGTATCGGAGCTCCGATACTATCTTGGGTTCAGCCGGAAAGAGATCATCGCGTGAACGCATGCGGTGGAAGCGGATGAAACGCATTATCCAGTCCACATAGGAACGCTCGGGGTGAATCGAATAGTGATGGAGGCGCAGATACTGGCGGACTTAATCGAGAAGTTTCGGCTGTTTTGGTTTTTGACATAGCGTCGAGTCAGGCATATGCATTTTCTTCAAAGCTGTCGTCCGGATATGGCTGATAACAGGCATCGGGAAAAAGTGCCAGAAATTTCTAATAATATCACATTATCATGGCAAACGATATTTGATTTTCCGGGGTTGTTGGGATAGGCTTCGATCATGAGTGATACGCTTGCGACAATTCAAACGCTCGTCCGGAATGGGGAGATAAGAATTTCGGAACACGGCTACGATGAGATGGTCGAAGACGGCTTACACGCTCGGGAAGTGCTTGCTGGAATAGGAGGCGCCGTCATCGTCGAGGATTATCCGACGTATCCCAAAGGACCGTGCGTTC
Source organism: Syntrophaceae bacterium (assembly GCA_919902745.1). GTDB lineage: Bacteria > Desulfobacterota > Syntrophia > Syntrophales > UBA5619 > UBA5619. Next base: position 7,061 of record CAKKRN010000223.1, read on the forward strand.
TGGTGCTCCAGCAGGATCGGACGGGATTGCCCATCCATGTTGTTTGGGGAATCCCCAAGGGCCAGATGTCGCCGGCCGTGCTTGTCACGGCCTACCGGCCAGATCCGGCACGCTGGACGGCCGACTTTATGAGGAGAAGATGATGAGAAAGAGAATCCATTCAAAACTGATTCACGAGGGGCAATATGTGGCCGAGGTGGATGTCGAATT
>CAKKRN010000224.1 GCA_919902745.1 Syntrophaceae bacterium
GCGGCCGCATCGCTTAAGGAAGCTCCCGCCCGGGCGTTTCCCGTTGCTTTCCACATCCCGGTGTGTTAGAAATTTCCAAGAAATATTTGCTGAGACGGCCGCGGAAAGCCTTTGTTTCGCTAACACTTCGATGGCTTCGAAAGGAGAAGATCGTATGTCCCGAGTGGTTCCGTTCCGTGCGCTGAGACCCGGAAAGCCGGTTGTCCATCAGGTTGCCGCCCCGCCCTATGATGTTCTGAACGTGGCGGAGGCGCGGGAGCAGGTCCGCCACAACCCGTTGAGTTTTCTGCATGTGGAGAAATCGGAGATCGATCTTCCCGATGCCGCCGGCGTGGATGACCGCCGGATCTACGAGCGGGCGAAAGAGAATCTGGAGGCCTTGATCCATCAGGGGATCCTTGTCCCAGAGGAGTCCGCCGCGTTTTACCTCTACCGTCAGCAGATGGGGAATCACATCCAGACGGGGATTGCGGCCTGCGTCAGCCTCGCCGAGTATGAGGGCGGGCGGATCAGACGCCACGAATTCACCCGGGCGGACAAGGAGCGGGAGAGGACGCTTCACATCGATACGGTCGGAGCGCAGACGGGGCCGGTCCTTCTCGCCTACCGCGGGGAAGGGGCAATCGACCGTTTGACGGCGCAGGTTGCTGAACGACCGCCCGAATATGCCTTCACGGCGGACAATGGCGTCCGCCACACCGTATGGGTCATCCGGGATCCGGCGGAGATCCGGGCGATCACGGAAGGGTTCGCCCCGGTCGAGGCCCTCTACATCGCCGACGGCCACCACCGGGCCGCGGCCGCCGCAGCGGTCGCCCGCCTTCGAAGCTCCCGGAATTCCTGCGATCGGGGGGATGAGGCGCACCATTTCATGCTGGCCGTCCTGTTTCCCAGCGATCAGCTCCGGATCATGGATTACAACCGCGCCGTCCGGGACCTGAACGGCCTTACGGATGCGGCGTTTTTAAAACGTGTCGGTGAAAATTTTCGGATCTCACCGAATTTTACGGCAAAATCCCCGGAGCAGCGCCATGATTTCGGAATGTATCTGGGCGGTGCGTGGCGCCGTCTGACGGCCCGGGCGGAGATTCTACGGGAGGACGATCCCATCTCCGGCCTCGACGTCTCCCTCCTCCAACAGAACCTCCTCGGTCCAATCCTCGGCGTCCGGGATCAGCGGACGGATGCGCGGGTCGATTTTATCGGGGGGGTCCGCGGTATGGCGGAGTTGGAGAGGCAGGTCGACCAGGCCGGTTTTGCCGTCGCCTTTTCCCTTTATCCTCCCACGGTGGTGCAGATGATGGCCGTCGCGGATGCAGGGAAGGTGATGCCGCCCAAATCCACCTGGTTCGAGCCGAAACTCTTGAGCGGCCTGTTTGTCCATCGGCTGGAGTGATCATGGACGCAAACCTACTCGATCCGACGGCGGAAACGGTCGATGGAATCCTCGTCGGCCGCCTCCGGATCATCCAGAGGAAGAGGGGTTACCGTTTTTCGCTCGACGCGCTGTTGATTGCCCATTTTGCCGACCTCCGGAATGGCGATGACCTGATCGACCTGGGAACGGGGAGCGGGATCATCGCGCTGATTCTGGCGCAACGCTTCCGCTGCGGGCGTGTCCTGGGGATCGAAATCCAGGATGAACTTGTCGCGATCGCGAAGCGGAATGTCGTTCTCAATGGTCTTGCCGGGCGGATTGAGATCCGTCGGGGGGACGTCCGTTGCCCGGAGACCCTCTGCGGGCCGCAATCCTTTTCGGCGGCCGTTTTCAACCCCCCCTACCGGCGTCTCCGATCGGGACGGACGAATTCCGATCCCGAAAAAGCCGTGGCCAGACATGAGATCGAGGGAACGGTAGCGGATTTCCTCACCGCCGCCGGTTACGCCCTCCGGCCGGAAGGCCGTGTCTATGCGATCTATCCGGCAGTCCGGATGGTCGAGCTGATTGCGAGGATGAGGGAATGCCGGATCGAACCCAAACGGCTGCGACTGGTCCACTCCCGTCTCGACGGGGGAGGGGAGTTCGTTCTGGTGGAGGGCGTGAAGGGGGGGCGGGAGGGGCTGAATGTGGCGCCGCCGCTTTTCATCCATCAGGATGCCGGCGGTTACACCCCGGAGATGACGGAGATCCTCAGAGATCTGTCCGCTTTTCCCGCTCACGGCGGCGGCTGATCTCCCTGACCATGACCCTCTCCAGAATCTCACGGAGCTCCGGGTCCCGGACGACATCGAGGCTCTCCCGAATCATCTCCCGGTCGCGCTTCCGGAGCGGTGCGAGGATGGGAGTGCCGGGCGGAGGATCGGTCGCATCCGGAGGGGGCGCGGGAATCTCGCCGATGGAGAAAAAAAGGCGCCGGAACTCCTCTTGCCCGGCGAGTTCGTTCATCTTGAGGAGGATCTCCTCTTTCAGGAACTGGAGCTGATGCAGCCAGGCCGGGGCGGAGACCCGGACATAGAGCCCGCCCCGTTTCACCGTTTCGGGCAAGGTCCGGGCGGCGATCTGGGGACCGACGGCCCGTGTCCAGAGATCGAGGAGGCGCCGGTCCGTCGCGGTATGGGGGATGTTCCTCTTCTTGAGAACTTTTCGAAGGATCTCCCCGATCATCTCAGGTTTTGATTGCGATGCCCTTTTTCGCATGGCCACTTTTCTCACAGTTCGCCGCCCGGGTCAAGGGAAGCGTTTTGGAGATCC
>CAKKRN010000225.1:0-13893 GCA_919902745.1 Syntrophaceae bacterium
AGAAACAGTAACGCACCAAAAAGAGGAGCGGTGCGTCGAGACGCACCCTACACCTTGAAAATTTGGAGAAGGAAAGGAAATTGCAATGAGTCTGTTAGAGGATACCGTTCGCCGAATTGTTCCCCAGGACGCCGCCTTCCGGTCGCAGGCCCACCGGCGCCTGGAGGCGCTGACGATGCCCTACTGGGCCCTCGGCCGCCTCCTCGACCTCGCCGAGGATCTCGCCGGAATCACCCGCTCCATGCGTCCGCCCATCGCCCGAAAGGCGATCTTCACGATGGCCGGGGATCACGGCGTCGTTGCCGAGGGGGTGAGCAAGTATCCTCAGGAAGTGACGCCGCAGATGGTTTACAATTTCGTCGCCGGCGGTGCGGGGATCAACGCGCTGGCCCGCCAGGTGGGCGCCACCGTCACCGTCGTGGACATGGGCGTTGCCGGAGACATGAGCGGGCTTGCCGCCTCCGGAAAGATCCTCTCCCGGCGGATCGGTCCCGGCACGAAAAACATGGCCGAGGGGCCGGCGATGAGCCGTGAGGAGGCCGTTCGCGCCGTTGAAGCCGGCATCGATGTCGCCCGGATGGCCGCGGAGACGGTCGATCTCTTCGGCACCGGGGATATGGGGATCGGGAACACGACGCCGAGCAGCGCGATCGTCGCCGCCTTCAGCGGCCATCCGGCAGCGGAGGTGACCGGCCACGGCACCGGGATCGACGATGAGCAGTTCGCACACAAGGTCCGCGTCATCGAAAAATGCCTGCGGATCAACCGGCCGGATCCGAAGGATGGACTGGACGTCCTGGCCAAGGTCGGCGGCTTCGAGATCGGCGGGATCGCGGGGCTGATCCTGGGCGCCGCCGCGCTGAAGAAGCCGGTTGTCATAGACGGCTTCATATCCGCGGCGGGAGCGCTTATCGCCCACGCGCTCTGCCCCACGGCCGCCGAGTACATGATCGCCGCCCACCGGAGCGTGGAACAGGGCCACCGGATCGCGCTGGAGATTCTGGGAAAGCAGCCTTTGATCGACATCGACCTCCGCCTCGGCGAGGGAACGGGGGCGGCGCTGGCGATGAATTTCGTCGAGGCCGCCGTCCGGATCCTCACCGAGGTGGCCACGTTTGACGAGGCGATGGTATCGAAGGCAAGCTCATGAAAGACGACTTCGGCGTCCCGGAATTATGGCCATTGCGGCTTTTTTTGAGGGCATCATGAAGCGGTTTCTCGCGGCTCTCCAGTTCCTGACGATCCTGCCTCTGCCCCGGGGCCTCAGTCCCGACGAGCGGGCGCTGGGGGGGTCCATCCCCTTCTTCCCGGTCGTCGGCCTCGGGATCGGCGCAGCGGTCGCCCTGATGGACTGGGGTCTCGGATTCCTCTTTCCCGTCGGCGTGACGAGCGTCTTTGCCGTCATCCTGCTGATCGCCGTCTCCGGCGGCCTCCATACGGACGGCCTCGCCGATACGGCGGACGGCTTCTTCAGCTCCCGCCCGCGCGAGCGGATCCTCGAGATTATGAGGGACAGCCGGACCGGGCCGATGGGGGTCGCCGCCATCGTCTGCGTGGTCGCGCTCAAAATCGCGCTCATCGCCTCGGTCTCCGGACCCTGGCGGTGGTGGGTCCTCCTGATGACGCCACTCGCCGGCCGGTGCGCCCTCCTCATCCAGATGGCCCTCCTCCCCTACGTCCGTCCGGAGGGCCTGGTCGGCATCTTTCACCGGAATCGTTCCCGGAGCCACGCCCTCTGGGCGCTAACATTTTTAATCGCCGCGGGCGGCCTGGCGGGCGGCGTGTCCGGGCTGATTGCGGGGGTGGGCTCTTTTCTCTTTGCCCTCCTCTTTACGGCCTGCGTCCGGCGACGGATTGGCGGCCTCACCGGCGATACGCTGGGGGCGGCCTGCGAGCTGACCGAACTCGTTCCCGCCCTCGTCGCGTCGGCCTGGCTATACGGAGGCGGCGCATGACGGAACGACACGGCGGAAATCTGCTGAAACTTGCCCTGGCCGCGGGGAAACCCGTCGGGGAGATCCTCGACTTTTCGGCGAACATCAATCCGCTGGGGCCGCCGGAGGGGTTCCGGTCGCTGATCAGCGCACGGACCGGCGATCTCGTCCACTACCCCGATCCGGATTGCACCGACCTCGTCCGGGCCTTTGCGGTGCGGTACCGCGTCGCGGAAAACGAGATCCTGATGGGGAACGGCTCGACGGAGCTCCTCTACCTCCTCCCGCAGCTCCTTGGAAAAGTGCGCGCCCTGATCCCCGTCCCCGCCTATGTGGATTACGAACGCGCGGCGGAGCTCGCCGGTCTCGCCGTGGAGCGGCTTCCCCTTCGGGAGAAAGATGGCTTCGCCCCCGACCTCGCGGTGATCACAGCGGCGCTCCGGGGGGATGAGATCGTCTTCCTCGGCCGGCCGAACAACCCGACCGGACACATGATTCCGGCCGCCGCCTTGCGGGATCTCGCATCCCGCCATCCGCACACCATTTTCGTCAGCGACGAGGCCTTCGCCGATTTCGCACCGGAAGCGGAGACGCTGATCGAGTCCGGCCGCCCGGCGAATATCGTCATTCTCAAGTCCTTGACCAAGTTCTACGCGATGCCGGGCCTCCGCCTGGGCGGCGTCGTTGCGGCCCCGGAACTGATCCGGCGCCTCCGCGACCGGACGCCCCCCTGGTCCGTGAACACGCTCGCCCAGGCCGTCGGCGCGGCGGCGCTCCGCGACACGGCCTACGCGGAGGAGACCCTCCGCTTCGTCCGCGACCGGCGGGAAGGTCTGTTCGCGGCGCTCCAGGCGCTGCCGGGTCTCACCGTCTATCCGGGGACGGCGAATTTTCTTCTCCTGCGGTCCGACCGGAGGAACCTCGACGCCCCGGAGATCGCCCAACACCTCCTCGCCGACGGGATCGCCATCCGCATCTGCGCGAACTTCGCCGGCCTCGACCGCCGGTTCTTCCGCATCGCCGTCCGGACGGAGACGGAGAATGACCGCCTCCTCGGCGCCCTCCGGAAGGTTATGGGAATTGCTAACAGAAAACCCGTCCGGCGGCGGACGCCCGCGATCATGTTCCAGGGAACCGGCTCCAACGCGGGCAAGAGCATCCTCGCCGCGGCGATGTGCCGGATCCTGCTCCAGGACGGCTTCCGGGTCGCCCCGTTCAAGGCGCAGAACATGTCGCTCAACTCTTACGTGACTCGCGGGGGGGGCGAGATGGGGCGGGCGCAGGTGGTCCAGGCCCAGGCGTGCCGGCTCGACCCGGACGTCCGGATGAACCCCGTCCTCCTCAAGCCGAACAGCGACACCGGCTCCCAGGTGATCATCCTCGGAAAGCCGATCGGCAACATGGATTTCTGGGAGTACACCCGCGACCGCACCCCTCCTTTTGCCGTCGCGCGCGAGGCGTACGACGCGCTCGCCGCCGAACACGACGTCATCGTCCTGGAAGGGGCGGGGAGCCCCGCCGAGGTGAACCTCAAGAAACGGGACATCGTAAACATGAACATGGCCCTCTACGCGGAGGCGTCCGTCCTGATCGTCGGCGACATCGACCGGGGGGGCGTCTACGCCTCGTTCATCGGGACGATGGAGTGCCTGACGGAGCGGGAAAGGGCATTGGTCAAGGGGTTCGTCGTGAACCGCTTCCGGGGTCAGGAGGCGTTCCTCGCCGATGCCGACGAGTACATCCTCCGCCGGACCGGACGCCCCGTCCTCGGCGTCGTCCCCTACCTGCGCGATCTGGGCCTCCCCGAGGAGGACTCCGTCAGCTTCAAGGACGGCATGATCGACGGCCGCGCCCCCGAAGGCGAGCATGTCGACATCGCCGTCGTCGATCTCGCCCACATCTCGAACTTCACCGACTTCGACCCGCTCCGGATCGAGCCGGACGTCCGCCTGCGCGTGGTCCGGCGGCCGGACGAGCTGGGCGAGCCGGATGCCGTGATCCTTCCCGGGAGCAAGAACGTGATCGGCGATCTGGCCGATCTGCAGGCAAACGGCATGGCATCGCGGATTCTCGATCTCGCCCGTGGAGGGAAGACGGAGATCGCCGGGATATGCGGCGGCTTCCAGATCCTGGGCCGGGAGATCGCCGACCCCTTCGGGATCGAGTCCGCCGGCGGCCGAACGCTGGCCGGGCTGGGGCTCCTCCCCGTCCGGACGGAGCTCGCCAGGGAAAAGACCCTGACGCGCGCCGCCGCCCGCCACCTCGCCTCGGGTTGCGAGGTCCGCGGTTACGAGATCCACCACGGCCGAACCGACGGCGGCGGCCTCGCCCCGCTGATCCGGCGGAACGACGGCGAGATTATCGGCCGCGGAACGGAGACGGGCCTCCTCTGGGGGACCTACCTTCACGGGATCTTCGACGCGGACGGCTTCCGCCGCTGGTTCATCGACCGCCTCCGCAAAAGGCGGGGCCTTGCCCCGCTCAACCGGATCGCGGCCGTCTACGACCTGGAACCGGCCTTCGACCGCCTCGCCGAAGCGGTGCGGCGGTCGCTCAAGATGGACGCGATTTATAAAATTATGGGAATTTCATGAGGCTGGAATACCAGATCGCAATCGCACTGCTGCTCGACCTGGCCTTTGGAGATCCCCGGTGGCTGCCCCACCCGGTCCGCTTCATCGGCCGTCTGATCGCGGCTCTGGAGGAACCGGCCCGGCGGGCGATTCCGGACGCCCGTCTCGCGGGGAGTTTGATGGCGCTCGCGGTCATCCTGACGGCGGCCCTGGCAACGGGCGCGATGATCGGGGTTGCGGGATGGGTCCACCCCCGCCTCGGGGACGCGGTTTCCATCCTCCTCCTCTACACGACGCTCGCCGCGCGCGACCTCGCCAACCACAGCAACGGGGTCTACCGGGCGCTCGCAAGATTCGATCTGGCCGAGGCGCGGCGCCTCGTCTCGTGGCTGGTCGGACGCGACACGGAGCGCCTGACCGAACCGGAGGTCGTCCGCGCGGCCGTGGAGAGCGTCGCCGAGAACACCGTGGACGGGATCATTGCCCCGCTCTTCTTCGCGGCGCTCGGAGGACCGATCGCGGCAATGGCCTACAAGGCGGCGAGCACGCTTGATTCGATGATCGGCTATCGGAACGAACGCTACATCGATTTCGGCCGGACCGCCGCGGAGATCGACGACGGGGCGAACTGGCTCCCCGCGCGTCTCGCGGCGCCCATCATCGCCGCCGCCGCAGCACTCACGGGGCAGAACGCCTCCGCCGCCTGGAGAATCGCCCGGCGCGACGGTCGAAAACACATGAGTCCCAATGCGGGGATCGCGGAGGCGGCGTTTGCCGGGGCGTTGGGAATCCGTCTGGGGGGCGTCATGCAACGGCGGGGGCGACCCGTAAACCTGCCGGAGATCGGCGATCCGGTCGTGACGCTCGCACACGGGCAGATCCTCGCCGCGAATCGCATGATGGTTGCGGCGACGGGAATCGCCGTCGCGGTTTTCCTGGCGGCGCGCTGGGGAATCGCCGCGCTGCTGGAAATGTGATAAAAAGAGAAGAGCATTAAGGTGTAGGGTGCGTCTTGACGCACCGCTCCTTTTATTGGTGCGTTACGGCTTCCGCCTAACGCACCCTACATCTCTGGATACCGGCTTTCGCCGGTATGACGGTTTGGGGAACTTTTTGCGAGTTCGTCATTCTTGAAGGTATCGATATCGAGAAGGAGAGTATCCGATGGGTGACGCAGGCAGGATTTTGATCTTCACCGGCGATGGAAAGGGAAAGACGACGGCATCACTGGGGATGGCCCTCAGGGCGCACGGCCACGGCATCCCGGTCACGGTAATTCAGTTCGTCAAGTCCGATACAAAGACCGGCGAGTTCGCCGCCCTGAAAGGGATGGCCGACGTCGAGATCGTCGTGACGGGCCTCGGTTTCGTCCCGCGCCCAACCGATCCGCGATTCGCGGACCACCGCCGGTCGGCGGAAGAAGGGCTCCGGATCGCCGGCGAGGCGGCCTTCTCGGGACGCTACGGACTGGTCATCCTCGACGAGGTCTGCATGGCTGTCGCCCTGAAGTTGCTCGCCGAGGAAGCCGTCCTGGCGGTTCTCCACGAGGCGGCCCCCGATTGCACTGTCGTTCTGACCGGACGGGGCGCCACGGAAGGGCTGATCAAAGCCGCCGACACCGTCTCCGAGGTCCGCTGTATCAAGCACGGATTCGATAGCGGCCGGAAGGCCCAAAAGGGGGTGGAATTCTGATGATCCGTTGCCCGACGCTCGTCATCGCCGGAACGCACAGCGGTGCGGGGAAAACCTCGTTTACGCTCGCGCTGGCGCGCGCACTCGCCCGCCGGGGTCGGGAAACCCAGACGTTCAAGGTGGGACCGGATTTCCTCGACCCGACCTATCTCGCCCTCGCCTCCGGACGCCCCTGCTATAACCTCGACGGCTGGATGGCCGGTCACGACCATTGCCGCCATCTCTTCGCGCGGGCCACATCTGACGCCGACTGCGCCCTCGTCGAAGGGGTCATGGGGCTCTTCGACGGGGCGGATGTGCAAAGCGATGAAGGAAGCACGGCAGAGATCGCCCGCCTGTTGGACGCCCCCGTTATTCTTGTCGTTAACGTTCACGGGATGGGCCGGAGCTTTGCCGCGCTCGTGAAGGGCTATACGACATTCCAGACGGATCTCCGCTTCACAGGAGTCGTCGCGAATCACTGCGGTTCAGAGCGCCATGCTGCGTTGCTTTCCGACTCCCTCCAGGCAGCCGGCTTGCCGCCGCTTCTGGGGGCGATCCCCCGCGGGGCTTTTCCGGAGCTTGCCTCCCGACACCTCGGCCTCGTCACCGCCGACCGGGGGCAACTCCCGGAGTCCCTCCTCGACGCCCTCGCCGATGCGCTGGAACAAAACCTGTCGTTGGAGACGCTCTTCCCGAAAATGCTAACGAAAACGACCAAGGCGACCGCTCCTCTCGATCCCGGCAAACGGAGCGATGCGCCCGATTCCTGCCAAATGACGCTCTTTCCCGAACCGAACGCAGCGGAAAGATCCGAACCTCCGGTGGCAACCCCCGCGATCGGAACGCCTGAATTCGCTCCATCACACGGCCGTCTGCGCATTGGCGTCGCACGGGACGCCGCTTTCCACTTCTATTACCAGGATCTCTTTGACGCCCTCCGGACGTCGGGCTGCGAGGTCCTCTTTTTCTCTCCCCTCGACGACCGCCGCCTGCCGGAAGGGCTCTTTGGTCTCTACCTCGGGGGAGGCTATCCGGAACTCCACGCAGAGCGCCTTGCGGAAAACGGGGAGATGCTCGCTGCGATCCGCGCTTACGCCGGCTCCGGAAGACCCCTCTACGCCGAATGTGGAGGGCTCATGTATCTCTCTCGGGGAATCGAGGCGGACGGCCGCTTTTACCCCCTCGCCGGCGTCCTCCCCACCCGGACGCGCATGCTCACCGGCAAGAAGGCGCTCGGCTACGTGGAGGTCGCCTTGGCGGAGGACTCCCTCTGGGGCCGCCGTGGGGAGCTCCTGCGGGGACACGAATTCCACTATTCGGAGCTGATCGACGACCCGGCCTCCGACCCGGCCTGGCGGAAGGTTTATTCCCTCCGGCGCCGCCGCACGGATACGGTCGAAACCGAGGGATATCAAAACGGGGCGATCCTCGCGAGCTACACGCACCTCCACTACGCCTCCCGGCCGGCGGCGGTCGCCCGTTTTCTCGAACGATGCGGAGGTACGCCATGAACGAGACACCCGGACGCCCGCTGATCCGCACCTTTCTGGACGCGCCGCTGAGCGGGCCGGAGATCGAAGCGAAATCGATGGCGATCATCGACCGGGAGGCCCCGGAGCACCGGTTCACGCCGGAGGAGTGGCAAATCGTGCGCCGGATGATCCACACGACCGGCGATTTCGGGATCATGGAGGCGGTCCGTTTTTCGCCGGATGCGATCGCCGCCGGCGTCGCGGCCCTTCATGGCTGCCGATCGCTCATCGTCGACTCGAACATGATCCGCTCGGGGATCTCCCTCGCCCGCCTGCGGGGCGTTTGCGGGTTTTACCGGAAGGAGAGCCTTATCTGCCACATTGCCGACGAGGATATCGAACGCACGGCCCGGCGGACCGGCCTCCCCCGCTCGCTCCATGCGATCGAGAAGGCCCGGCCCTTCATCGCCGGAGCGATCGCAGCCTTTGGAAACGCCCCGATTGCGCTGATGGAGCTGAACCGGATGATCGTTGAAGAGGGGCTCCGGCCGGCCCTCGTCGTCGCGATGCCGGTCGGCTTCGTCCACGTCGTGGAGAGCAAGGAGGAGCTGATGGCGCAGGGCGTTCCGTACATCGCGCTCGCCGGCCGCCGAGGGGGAAGCCCTCTCGCGGTGAGCGTCATCCACGCCCTCTGCGGCCTCGCGGGAACAGAAAAGAAGATGTAAATCAGCGACGGCTCCCTACTTATCGAGTTTGCCCCCGCGCAAGCGGGGGCGGGAATGACGGTTTTTACAATGATGGTTGCCGGAGAAATAATCGGGAGCTGTCCCTGTTTATCAAAGGAGTGATCCATGGGAGAAGAGGCGGTAATGCGGGCCGTGATCCTGATCGGCCACGGGAGCCGCGCCGCGGGCGCCGACGACGACATGGAAAAGATCGCGGCGGGGCTGAGGGCGAAGCTCGGCGGGATCGTCGCGACCTGCCGGATGTCCGGCCATGGGATCCCGTTCGACGAGGCGTTCGATCAATGCGTTCGCCAAGGGGCAAAGAGCGTGATCGTCCTCCCCTACTTCCTCCACTTCGGCGTTCACCTCCGCGAGGACATCCCGGAGATGATCCGAAAGGCTGCGCGGAGAAGCCCGGAGGTCCGTCTTGTTCTGGGAAGACACCTCGGCTACGACGACGTCCTCGTAACCCTCGTCGCGAAACGGATCGGGGAGTCGGAGGGTCTCTGCGACGTCCGGGAACTCGCCCCGGCGCTGATCGACCGTTGCCCCGGATAGGGTGACGGCTATTCTGTGTGTTCCGGAGGAGATACAGGCATGATCGATGATCGCGTAAAAACCCGTACAACCGTCACCCCTTCGAAGGCAGGCGCCCGGAACGGCTTGCATGGGGGCTCCATCCCCCGATTGCCCCGGACGGCCGGAATCGCCGCTGCAAGAAATTTGCGCAACTTGGAAATCGGATCCCGGAAGCGCGCATTGGAGATTTTTCGGGTCGAAAAATGTCCAGCGCGCGGAGGGATCACGATTTCCAAAGGTCTCGCTGCGGCCGCTTTTCTGTGTGCGCTGCCGTCGCCCGCTTTCGCCATGCACATCTCCGAGGGGATACTGCCCATCTCCTGGGCGGTTCTCTGGTATGCGGTCGCCCTCCCCTTCGTCGCCTGGGGCCTCCGGGACCTCCGTCGCCGCAGCGAAGAAACCCCTTGGTTCAAGCCGCTGGTCGGCCTCGTCGGGGCGGCGGTCTTCCTCATCTCCTGCATGCCGATCCCCGTTCCCAGCGCCGGGACCTGCTCCCACCCCTCCGGTACGGGCATTGCCGCAATCCTGATCGGTCCGGGATTGACCACGGTCGTCGCGAGCATCGCGCTCACGCTCCAGGCCCTCTTCCTCGCCCACGGCGGGATCACGACCCTCGGGGCAAACATCGTCTCGATGGGTGTGGCCGGCGCATGGGTCGGCTGGGGCGTTTTCACGGCAGCGAGGCGCCTCGGCCTCCCCTGGTTCGCAGCCGCCTTTCTCGCGGGGATGTTCTCCGACTGGGCCACCTACGCGACGACCTCCCTCGAACTGGCCGCCGCGCTCCACGGAGACGGATCGTTTACGACGATGTTCTCGCTCATCCTGCTCGCCTTCGTCCCCACGCAGCTCCCCCTCGGCATCCTTGAAGGGTTCCTCTGCGCGGGAGTGCTGAAGTTCATCCGGAACCGGAGACCCGAACTCCTCCGGACCGTTCCGGCGGGAGGCGCGGCATGAAGAAATGGATCCCGATCCTGATTTTTGCCGGAATCCTCCTCTCCGGACCGATGTCGACCTCCGGCCGGGCCGCCTCCTGGTCCGGCGTCGACGAGACCGTGATCGAAAAATTCGCGGAGAAGGCGGGACGGCCGGCTCGCGAACCCTTCATCAACACCGACCAGGGGGATCTCCTTCTGTTCGTCTTTCTGCTGGCCGGTGCGGTCGGGGGATTCGCCGCCGGATACTGGTTCCGCGTCCTTTTCCCGCCGAGGAGGAAAAACGCAGATGGTTCGACAGTTTCATGATGATATGGCATAACCTGACCATAGCATGCTTGCAGTCAGCGTGACTGCATAACCCTGTCACCCTGAGCCTCTTGAAGGGTGACGCGATCCCGGTCATAACGGGAAAAGGATGTTAAAGCGCCATGTTTGATCTCTTTTCGGACATATTCACCTACCGGGACAACGCCCTGACACGGATCGATCCGCGGGTGAAGCTTCTGATCGCGCTGGCCGCGCTCATTGCCGTCGTGACCTCAGCGCGGCCGGTTCTCCCGCTCGCCGTCTTTGTCCTTTGCCTCGGGACCATCGCCGCACTCCGGATCCCGGCGAAGCTCGTCGCGCTGCGCCTCGCCGCGCCGTTTTCGACCGTCGCGATCCTGGTCGTGATCCAGACCTTCGTCACCGGGACGACGCCGCTCTTCTCGCTGACCCTCGGCGGCTGGACGCTCACGGCGAAGGCCGAGGGGCTCCGGCAGGGGCTGCTCCTCGGCGCGCGCGTCCTTGGCGCCCTCAGCATTGTCCTCCTCCTCGGCATCGCGACGCCGGCCCACCGGATCTTCCAGGCGCTCCGCGGATTCCGGATCTCGAAGGAGTGGGTGGAAATCGCGATCCTGATGTACCGATACATCTTCGTCCTGATGGACCGCGCGGGCGATCTCGCCGCCGCCCAGCGCCTCCGTCTCGGCTACACGGCGCCGCGCCGCGCGCTCGCCTCCTTCACCGCGCTTGCCGGGGCAACGGTCGTCCACTCTTTCGAACAGGCCGGCCGGACCCATGACGCAATGCGGCTGCGCGGCTACCGGGGGACGATGCCCTTCGGACCGCTCCCGGCGCTGGGGCGCAGGGACCGCGGACTCCTCGCCCTCTTGCTGACCGTGATCGCCGCCGCTTACGGGTTTTTCGCGTGGGGGATAACCGGATGAGGGCGGTCGATGTTCAAGGGGTCTCCTTCACCTACGACGACGGGACCGAGGCGCTCGCCGGAATCGATTTCCGCGTCGAAGAGGGCGAGTTCGTTGCGGTCCTGGGCTCCAACGGCTCGGGGAAGACGACGCTGATCCAGCTCCTCGTCGGCCTCCTCAAGGCAAAGTCGGGGCGGATCGCCATCGGCGGGCGGGAGATCGGAAGCCTCACGGCTGAGGAGCTCTACCAGCGGGTCGGCCTCGTCTTCCAGAACCCGAACGACCAGCTCTTTGCCGCGACCGTGGAAGAGGACTGCGCTTTCGGCCCCCGGAACCTGAACCTCCCGGAGGCGGAGGTGCAACGGCGGGTGACCGAATCGCTCGCGGCGGTCGCAGCGCTCCCGCTGCGGGAAAGGGCGATCCATCACCTGAGCTTCGGGGAGCAGAAGCGGGTCTCGCTCGCGGGTGTCCTGGCGATGCGGCCGGCGGTTCTGATCCTCGACGAACCGACGGCGGGCCTCGATCCGGCCGGCGAGGCGCAGATGATGCAGCTCCTGAAAAAGCTGAACCGCGAGGAGCGGATGACGGTGATCCTCGCCACCCACTCGGTGGATATGCTGCCGCTCTTCGCGAACCGGATTTACGTCCTCGACCGCGGCCGGGTCCTCCAGCAGGGGCCGTCCGAGGAGATCTTCTGCCACCAGGAGATGATAGTCCGGGCGAAACTCCGGCTTCCCTACGTCTCCCGTCTGATGTATGAGATGAAGCGGCACGACGGCGTCCCGATCGACGGCCTTCCGCTGACGATCGGGGAGGCGCGGGCGCAGCTCCTGGAGCTGATCCCGAAGGAGATGATCCTCCCGGGAATCGAGGAGATCGGGCCATGAACGCATTGTGCAATGGATGCACCACGGGGGGCTGTGCCGCGGCGGCGAAAGCGGCCCTCCTGTTCCTTGTTGAAGGCAGGCAGTCCGAAAGGATTGAGGAGGCCGGACCGTGAGCGCGCTGCGGGAGGGATACACCACCGGAAGCTGCGCCGCGGCGGCGGCAAAGGCGGCCCTCCTGCTTCTTGCGGAAGAGCTGGCGACCGAAGAGGTGGAGATCCCCTTTCCCGACGGGCAGAGGCGTCGTCTGCCGGTCGACCATGTCCGGCGGACGGACGAAGGGGCGGAGGCGGCGGTCCGGAAGGATGCGGGCGACGATCCGGACGTGACGAACGGCGCTCTGATTGCGGCCGCTATCGTCTGGACCGAAGGCAACGAGGTGGAATTCGCCGCTGGAGAAGGCGTGGGAACGGTAACGAAGCCGGGGCTGGCCATACCCCCCGGCAAGCCGGCCGTCAATCCCGTGCCGCAGCGGATGATCCGGGAGGCGGTCCGGGAGGTCACGTTCCGCGGCGTCCGGGTGACGATCTCGATTGACGGAGGCCGGGAACTGGCCGCAAAGACCTTCAACCCGCGGCTCGGCATCGCGGGCGGGCTCTCGATCCTCGGGACAACGGGAATCGTCCGGCCGTTCAGTTGCTCCGCGCTGCGCGAGACCCTCCGGTGCGCGCTGCGCGTGGCGGCAGCCACGGGCATCCGGGCGCCGGTATTCGTCCCCGGCCACATCGGCGAGCGGGCCGCGCGGAGCCATTTCCGCGTCACGCCGGAGCAGGTTGTGGAGGTCGGAAACGAGTGGGGGTTCGCCATCGACGAGGCCGCCCGGGAGCCCTTCGCTGCGCTCCTGATGGTCGGCCACCCGGGAAAACTGGCCAAACTGACGGCGGGCGGCTGGGACACCCACTCCGGAAGGTCGGGGAGCGCACTCCCCATTGTTGCGGAAATGCATGCAGCCATTTTGGGGCGGCCGGCGGCGGAGACCCCCACGGTCGAGGGAATCTTCGCGGCCATCGACGGGGGGGAGAAAAAGAGGCTGGGGAACACCCTGGCGGCGGCGATCCAAAAGGCCGTCGGCAAACGGACGGAGGGGCGTCTCAACGCGGCCGTGGTCCTCATCGACCTCGGCGGCCGCATCCTCGGTTTATCGGGAGATCGGGAACCATGGCTGTAGAAAAAAAGAAGATCATCATCGTCGGGTGCGGACCCGGTGCGGAATCCTACATCACACCGGCGGCCCGGGCGGCCGCGGTGAAGGCCGACGTCCTCATCGTCTCCCGGCGCCTGAAGGAGTTCTTTCCGGAGGTCGCCGCGGAGAGGATCGATTCGGGCGTGGACATCGAGGGAACCCTCGACGAGATCGCCTCCCGCCGTGACACCGGGCGGCAGGTGATTATCCTCGCCACGGGTGATCCGGGGATTGCGAGCCTGGCACAACCGGTGATCCGGCGCTTCGGACGGGAGAACTGCGAGGTGATCCCCGGTATCAGCTCCATCCAGGTCGCCTTCGCAAAACTCGGCCTCGACTGGCAGGACGCGAGGATCATCTCGGCCCACAGCTCCGATCCGGAGATCTCCGCCGCCGATCTGCGCCCTGCCGGAAAGATTGCGGTCCTCGGGGGGAGGGAAGGATCGCTCCGCTGGGCCGCCGGGCTGATCCCGGAGCTCGGGAAAGGCCGGCGCGTGTTCCTCTGCGAAGACCTCACCCTACCCGACGAAAAGTTCCGCGAGGTCCGCGCCGATGAGCTGATCCGAATTCCGGTCTCGTCGCGGGCGATCATCCTCATCATTCAGGGAGAACTGTTAGAATGAATACGGGTACACTCTACGGCATCGGGATCGGGCCAGGCGACCCGGAGTTGATCACCCTGAAGGGGGCGCGGCTCATCAGCGCCTGCCGGAACCTCTTCGTCCCCAAGGCGCGGACGGCGTCGGA
>CAKKRN010000225.1:13993-16316 GCA_919902745.1 Syntrophaceae bacterium
GGCTCATCAGCGCCTGCCGGAACCTCTTCGTCCCCAAGGCGCGGACGGCGTCGGAGAGCGTCGCGCTCGCCATCGCCCGGCCCCTCATCGGTCCGGAGACCCGGATCGAGGAGATCGTCTTCCCGATGACGGCGGAACGGGAGGAGCTGGCGGAGCGGTGGGACGAGGCGGCGGCCCGCGTCGCCAACGTTCTGATGGACGGCGAGGACGCCTGCTTCATCACCCTCGGGGACCCGCTCCTCTACTCGACCTACATCTACTTGCTGCGGGCGCTCCGGAAGATCATCCCCGATCTGAACGCCGTCACCGTCCCGGGGATCACGGCCTTCGGCGCGGCGGCGGCGCTGACCGGCTTCCCCGTCGGGGAGGGGCGGGAACCGGTGACCATCGTCCCCGCGGCGGACGACCTGGGCTCCGTCCGGCGGGCGTTGGCACAGGGGGGAACGGTTGTCCTGATGAAGATCGGGAAGCGCCTCCCGGAGCTCCTCGACCTCCTTGACGGAGAGAGACTCCTGGAGTCGAGCGTCTTCGTCTCCCACGCGACGATGGCGGAGCAACGGATCGAGACGGACCTCCGCCGCCTGAAGGCGGAGGGACCGGAGGCGGGCTACCTCTCCATCATCCTCGTCCATGCGGGGAAATAGGGGGATGGAGCCCCTATGTCCTATTTCTAAACGATCACTCCTGCGAAAGCAGGAGTCCAGAACGGCTTGCGTTCGATGGATTCCCGCTTTCGCGGGAATGACAAAGCAGGAGAAGGGAAAATCATGATCGTCCATTTTGTCGGCGCAGGTCCCGGGGACCCGGAACTCCTCACGCGGAAGGCGGCGCGACTGCTCGGCGCCTGCCGGATCTGCATCTACGCGGGGTCGCTCGTGAGCCCCGGCGTTCTCGCGCTCATCCCGGAGACGGCCGAGCGCCACGACTCCGCGGGGATGTCCCTGGAGGAGGTGATCGCCGTCTGCCGGGACGCTCGCGACCGCGGGATCGACGTCGTCCGCCTCCACTCCGGCGACCCCTCGATCTACGGGGCGACGCGGGAGCAGATGAACGCCCTCGACGCCCTGGGGATCCTCTATGACGTCTGCCCCGGGGTGAGCGCCTTCCAAGCCGCCGCGGCCGCCCTCTGTACGGAGCTGACCGCCCCGGAGATCTCTCAGACGATCGTCCTCACGCGGACCGCGGGGCGAACGCCGCTCCCCGAGGCACAGGAGCTCGACCGAATCGCCCGGACCCGCGCGACTCTCTGCATCTTCCTGTCGGTCGGAAAGATCGCCGAGGTCGCCGTTACCCTGAGCGCCCATTACGGGCCGGACTGCCCCGCCGCCGTCGTCTTCCGCGCCTCCTGGCCGGAGGAACTCCTCATCCGCGGGACGCTCGCCGACATCGCGGCGAAAACGGAGGCGGCCGGAATCCGTTCGACGGCGCTGATCGTCGTCGGGGAGGCGCTTGCGCGCGACCTCCCCGCATCGAAGCTCTACGACGCCGCCTTCACCCACGGCTTCCGGAAGGGGAAGCGGCCATGAAAACCTCGACCATCTCACCGATCGCCCTCCCCGGCACGGGGGCGAAACGCCTTGCTTCGCCGGCAGCGGCACTTCTGGAGCCGCTGCGTTTCATTGATGCGTCGGTCCGGGAAGTCCCGGAGGCGGAGGAGACAACATCATGAAAACCGCCCTGATCACGCTCTCCGACGCGGGGGCGAGGCTCCTTGCCCCACTGACCGGCCGCCTGCCGGAGGCGCGGCTTTTCGTTCATAAGTCGGTGCGGAACGAGTCGATCCGGTGCGAGACCGTCCGGAATGAGACGACAGCACGGCAGGATTCGAAACGGCGCGAGGCAACCCGGAGCGATTCGGAACTGGAGGCCCCCGCTGCGGAGCGCTTTTCGAAGATCGCCGACCTCACCGCTGCGCTGTTCCCCGTCTGCCGGGGTCTCGTCTATGCCGCCCCCTGCGGCGGCGGCGTCCGGGCGATCGCCCCGCTCGTCAAAAGCAAATACGAGGACCCCGCTGTCGTCGTCCTCGACGTCGGGGGCCGCTGGGCGGTGAGCCTGCTCTCCGGCCATGAAGGGGGAGCGAACAACCTCGCGATCCGCGTCGCAAACCTCACGGGCGCCGAGCCCGTCGTCACGACGACGACCGAGGCGCTCAAATCGGTGATCGTCGGAATCGGCTGCCGTCGCGGGACGCCGGCGGGGCGGATCGTCGCGGCAATCCGCGAAGCCCTGACGGAAGCGGGCGTCGCTCTGGAAGAGGTCCGCCTTCTCGCCTCGGCGGAGATCAAGGCGGACGAGGCGGGGCTGCTCGCAGCCGCGGAGACGC
>CAKKRN010000225.1:16416-18631 GCA_919902745.1 Syntrophaceae bacterium
GCCTCGGCGGAGATCAAGGCGGACGAGGCGGGGCTGCTCGCAGCCGCGGAGACGCTCGGCCTCCCGATTCGCTTCATAGCTGCGGCGGAGATCCGCACTTCTTTACGTGATTTTTCGCATTCGGATTTTGTGGCCAAAAAGGTGAATCTGCCGGCCGTTGCCGAACCGGCGGCACTTCTGGCGGGAAGGAGGACCCGATTCATTTGTCGAAAGAGAACATTCAACGGGATCACGATCGCCCTCGCCCGGGAAGGATTTTGACAACACCTTATCGACGATATCGAACATATCAGGTGCTTGTCGATTATTGAAGTCAGGATTTAAGACTGATGTGGTTGCGTAGTCGCTTTCTTTCCGTAATGCGCAGGAGTGATTAAGGAAAAAGTGGAAATCAGCGGTTATTGACGCCACCTACGAGTCCTCACTCTTAGTGGTTGAAAAATATTGAAGATTTACAACTGTAATGACTGATCTGATATAAGGAATCAATTGCATGGTACCCGAAGTACAGACTGTCCGCTGCATTTTAAGTCAATGCGGTTTTGAATTTTAGCCAACATAGAAGAAGCGGCTTTTGTTACAGACGATCCTTAATCTTTATTGATGTTGAATGTGGTTTTCATGCCTTTGTCCCAGCCGTCCCATAGGTATGCATCCACCTTTCCATCGGCTATCACACGAAATGCGTATCGCACCTGTTCTTCATAAAACTCACAGAACGCGCCGGTCTTATTCATACCGCCATTCATTTCAAAGGCCTCGGCCGGACAGGGGGCTCCGCAGAAGTGCCGGATTGCGCAATGTCGGCATGGCTCGATATCTTCGACCTTACGATCAGTGACCAAACGGAATGGCTCGGATTGGAGTATGGTGGAAATATCGTCTGTAAAAAGATTTCCGGACTGAAAATGATCCAGTCCGATGAATTCACTACAAGGAAACATGCCACCATTAGGAGCTAACGCGAAGAAGCACCTCCCGCCGCCACAGGGCGATATGTCGCACATCAACCGGCGGGCCGCCGGTGCGATGATAGCAAGCAGAATATTGGCGAAATTGCCCACAGGTAATCTCCGACCGGTCTGCTCATACAATTCATAGGTGCGATCTAAAGCTGCCAGGAAGTATCTGGCGGCCTCCGCATCACTGGGCTTCAGGCTGCGCGACGGCGGAAGGGTGCAGCGCAGGATGTTCATCAGACACGTCGGCACCTCTTTCTCATGAAAAAAATCCACCAACTTGCTCAGGTGCCGCAGGTTTGAGCCGGTGACCGTGCAGATAACGCTCCAGCTTTCATAGCCTTTAAGCCGCTCCATGGCGGCGACAACCTGCTTGAAGATTCCCTGGCCATCCCAGTTTTTTCGGGTGCGATCGGCAATCCGGGCGGTGGGAGCGTCCAGTGAAATCCCGATGCTCACATGATGGCTCTTCAGGAACTCAACAGCTTTATCATCCAGCAGTGTCGCATTGGTCTGGACGCCAAAGAGAAAGTCGTCTTCGTATTCCTTAATGCCCGCGAAGACAGCCTCGCGATTGAGCAGAGGCTCGGCGCCATGGAAGATGATTTGAGGCATCGAATCCTTCGGCAGTGTCTTATGAAAGTATCGTTTGAGGATGTCGAGGGCCGCAAACAATTTCTTTTTCGTCATATGCTCGCCATGACGCCGCATCTTCTCGGGAATATAGCAATAGGTGCAATTCATATTGCACCGTTCGGTGGGGTTAAAATAAACCGCTGAAGGCTTTAGGCCAAACCGCAAGGAATCGATCTCTTTGGCAAATTGTTTGGATTTTTTCGCATAAGATTTTAACAAATCACCTTCCGACAGGCAATCGGTGAGACTTTCACGCTGAATCAGGGACCAGAAGGCCGTGTCGGGCTCAATCATGGCTACATATTCCGGATGACCGATGTCAATCGCTTGAAACGTAGGACCATTCCCTGTGTTTACGAAACGGCCCCGCAAGGGGGCCGCCGTACCATGAATGACGTTGTTCTTCCTGCCGGTCATTATTTCACTTTCCTATTCATCAGAATATAGTGAGATAGTCCGGTCCCCTTGGCCTTGCAGCCCTTCCGATAAGCAATCACATCTTTTTTAACTTTCTTTTCCTTCATGTTCATTCTCCTTTCTTGTCGGTGAGATGTAATAAAAAAAAGGCTCCAACTGGACGACTATCGTCAGTCAGAACCCTTTGCCATCAGGTTCATCAA
>CAKKRN010000226.1 GCA_919902745.1 Syntrophaceae bacterium
CTTTTCATCGTCTTCATTTGCTGATAAGATTCCCCATCATTCCAGAGGAGGAACACAATGGCGAACGAGCCGAACAAGGTGATCTACTCCATGATCGGCGTGAGCAAGGTCTACGAGAAAAAACCCGTCCTGAAGGACATATATCTTTCTTATTTCTACGGGGCGAAGATCGGCGTCCTGGGGCTGAACGGCTCGGGAAAGAGCTCGCTGCTGCGGATCCTGGCCAGCGTGGACCAGGATTTCATCGGCAAGACGATCCTCTCCCCCGGCCATACCGTCGGCTTTCTCGAACAGGAGCCGAGGCTGGACGACACGAAAACCGTCCGCGAGATCGTCGAACAGGGGGTCCAGGAGACGGTCGATCTCGTCAATGAATACAATGAGATCAATGAGAAATTCGCCGAGCCGATGTCCGATGAGGCGATGAACAAACTCCTCGACCGCCAGGCGAAGGTACAGGAGAAGTTGGACGCCCAGGATGCCTGGGACCTCGACTCCCGCCTCGAGATGGCGATGGACGCGCTCCGCTGTCCGCCCGGGGAGACCCCGGTGAAGATCCTCTCCGGCGGCGAGCGCAGACGGGTCGCCCTCTGCCGGCTCCTGCTGCAGAAGCCCGACATCCTGCTCCTCGACGAACCGACGAACCACCTCGACGCGGAGTCCGTTGCCTGGCTGGAGCACCACCTCCAGGCCTACGCGGGCACCGTGATCGCCGTGACCCACGATCGGTACTTCCTCGACAATGTCGCCGGCTGGATCCTGGAGCTGGACCGCGGCCAGGGGATCCCCTGGAAGGGAAACTACTCCTCATGGCTCGAGCAGAAGCGGAACCGCCTCCAGAAGGAGGAAAAAACGGAAAGCGAGCGACAGAAGACCCTTCAGCGGGAATTAGAGTGGATCCGGATGTCGCCCAAGGGACGCCACGCGAAATCCAAGGCCCGGATCAGCTCCTACGAGAACCTCCTTTCCCAGGAAATGGACGCCCGTGCAAAGGAGCTGGAGATCTACATCCCGCCCGGACCCCGTCTGGGAAAGCTCGTCATCGAGGCCGAAGGGGTGGGCAAGGCCTACGGCGACCGTCTCCTCGTTGATAACATGTCTTTCAACCTGCCACCCGGCGGGATCGTCGGAATCATCGGCCCGAACGGCGCGGGGAAAACGACCCTCTTTCGGATGATCACCGGCCAGGAGAAGCCGGATTCGGGTACGATCCGGATTGCCGATACGGTCAAGCTGGCGTACGTCGATCAGAGCCGCGACGTTCTCGACCCGGACAAAACGATCTGGGAAACGATCGCCGAGGGAAGAGACATCGTCCTGCTCGGGAATCGCGAGGTCAATTCAAGGGCGTATGTCTCGCGCTTCAACTTTTCGGGAACCGACCAGCAGAAGAAGGTAAGCCAGATCTCCGGGGGCGAGCGGAACCGCGTCCACCTCGCGCGGATGCTCAAGGAGGGGGCGAACGTCCTGCTCCTCGACGAGCCGACGAACGACCTCGACGTGAACACGATGCGCGCCCTCGAGGAGGCGCTGGAGAACTTCGCCGGCTGCGCCGTGGTCATCAGCCACGATCGCTGGTTCCTCGACCGGATCGCCACGCACATCCTGGCCTTCGAAGGCGAAAGCGCCACCGTCTGGTTCGAGGGGAACTACTCCGAATATGAGGCGGACCGGAAGGCCCGTCTGGGCGCCGCGGCGAGCCAGCCGCACCGGATCAAATACCGTCAGTTAACGAGGATCTGAATTCCAACTCGCGCTTTTTGATCACGATGAGGATCGCCGTGAGGGCGGCCTGCGTCATCCCGGGGATTCGCTCCGCCTGGCCGACCGTGGCCGGCCCTACACGGGAGATCTTCGCTTTCAGCTCATTGGAGAGTCCCGGTACGGCGGCGTAATCGAGATCCGCCGGCAGCTTCATTCCTTCGAGATCCTTCATCTTCCGGACAGACTCCTGCTGTCGTCGGATGTACCCCTCATATTTCGCCTCGATCTCGATCTGCCGTTTGACCGCGCGATCGGGGACGGCCTCCCAGCCGTCGAAACGGGAGAGGTCGTCGTAGCCGATCTCTTCGCGCTTGAGGAGTTGGAAAAGGGTAACCGGATTTTTGATCGGCGCCGTGTTCATCTCCGCGAGGGTCCGGTTGGTCTCTTCCACCGGAAAGATCCGAACGGAGGAGATTTTTTGGATACCGGTTTCGATCCGGCGGGCCTTCTCCCGGAGAAGCCCGTGCTGCTCCTCTGTGATCAGGCCGAGTTCCCGCCCCTTTCCCATTAGGCGGAGCGTCGCGTTGTCCTCCCGGAGGATCAGCCGGTACTCGGCACGGGAGGTGAACATCCGGTAGGGTTCGTCGACGCCGCGCGTGACGAGATCGTCCACCATCACGCCCATGTAGGCATCCGACCGGTCTAGAACAAAGGAAGGCCGCCCCTGGATCGCCAGAGCGGCGTTTACCCCGGCCCAGAGCCCCTGCGCCGCCGCCTCTTCATAACCGGAAGTTCCGTTTATCTGGCCGGCCAAATAAAGTCCTGCCACCCGCTTCGCCTCCAAGGTAATGCGGAGTTCGGTCGGCTGGACGAAGTCGTATTCGATCGCGTAGGCCAGGCGCATGATCTCCGCCTTCTCCAGGCCCGGAACGCTCTGAACGATTCTTTCCTGAAGATCCGGCGGAAGGCAGTTACCAAGTCCTTTCGCGTAGATCTCCTCCGTCTCCAGACCTTCCTGCTCGAGAACCACCGGGTGGCTTCCCCGATCGGCAAAACGCATCACCTTGTCTTCGAGAGAAGGACAGTAGCGGGCGCCGACCCCTTGTATTACCCCGGCGTAGAGCGGAGAAAATCGGATATTTTCACGGATGATCCGGTGCGTCTCGTCCGTCGTCGCCGAAAAGAAGGAGGGGAGGCGAGCCTCGCGGAGCCGCTCCGTCGTAAAGGAGAAGGGTTCCGGATCGGGGTCGCTGTCCTGGCGGACGAGGCGGGAAAAATCGATCGAGGAGGCGCGAAGCCGGGGGGGCGTCCCCGTCTTCATCCTTCCCATCTCGAAACCGAGTTCCTTGAGCGATGAGGAAAGCGCGAGGGAGGCGATCTCGCCGGCCCGACCCGCGGGATACCGGACGTCGCCGATGTGGATCAACCCCCCGAGGAAGGTCCCCGTGGTGATCACGACCGCCCGGCCGACATGGAAGACGTCTGTCTGATCGATAACGCCGCGGATCCGCCCATCCTCAACGACGAGACGTTCCACGAGGCCCTGAAGAAGGTGAAGGCGCGGCTCCTTCTCCAGGACGGCCTTCATCGCAAGGCGGTAGCGCTGTTTGTCGCACTGGAAACGGGTGGACCGGACGGCCGGCCCTTTGGAGGCGTTCAGCAACCGGAAGTGGACGGCGGTCTGGTCGGCAATCCGGCCCATCTGGCCGCCCAGCGCGTCGACCTCTTTGACGAGCTGACTCTTGGCCAAACCGCCGATCGCGGGGTTGCAGGACATCAGCGCAATCGCGTCCAGGTTGATGTTGAACAGCAGGGTTTCGCAGCCCATCCTGGCCGCCGCGAGCGCGGCCTCGCAGCCCGCATGCCCTCCCCCGACAACGATGACGTCATATTCCCGATTCATGAGTCCCTATTTCCTTGCAGTTCCGCAAGCAATTTAATATGATCGCCGGGAAAAACACAACCGAAAAAAGGACTCCCGTGGGCAAACCGACCTTCTGGAACAACAAGAAGCGGTATTACGATCTGAAAAGTTACTGGATCAACCGCTTCGGCTGCCGGGTGCACAAGCTCCCGATCGACGCCGGCTTCACCTGCCCGAACCGCGACGGCACCGTCGCCACGGGGGGATGCATCTATTGCGACGGGAGGGGATCGGCGCTTCGCCAGGCGGGCCCGCTGCCCTCGGTCGGCGAACAGATCCGCCGGGGAAAGGCATTTTATCGCGGGCGCGGCAGGGCGGAGAAATTTATCGCCTATTTCCAGACCTTCACGAACACCTATGCCCCGGTGGAAACACTCCGTGCACTTTACGACGAGGCGCTCGCAGAAGAGGACGTGATCGGCCTTTCGATCGGGACGAGGCCGGACTGCCTCCCCGACGAGACGCTTGCTCTGATCCGTTCGTATGCGGAGCGGCATCACGTGTGGCTGGAGTTCGGCCTCCAGTCGATCCATGACCGGACGCTTCAGACGATCAACCGGGGCCACAACGCGGCGGCCTTCCGCGAAGCAGTCCAAAGGGCCTCCGGCGGGCCCATTCGGATTTGCGTCCACATCATCGTCGGCCTTCCCGGCGAGAGCCGCGAGGAGATACTGGAGACGGCAAGGGAGATCGCCGGGCTGCCGGTTCAGGGGATCAAGATCCACTCCCTCCTTGCACTGAAGGGGACGGCGCTCGGCGAACGTTATGCAAAAGAGGAAATCGCGCTGATGACCCGCGAGGCTTACGTCGGGACGGTCTGCGACATCCTTGAACTCCTGCCGCCGGAGATGGTGATCCAGAGATTGACGGCCGATGGTTATCGGGATATCTTCCTCGGACCGGCGTGGGCGGGAAACAAGCTCGCAGTCCTGAACGCAATCGACCGAGAGATGGAGAGGCGGGACGCCTGGCAGGGGGGGAAATATGGAGCCGCCTCGGTCCCCGGAACCTGTCGAAGGAAAGCGTGAGCAAACAGGTTGCCTTCGGCGTCGTTGAACCGGAAAAGTCGGGAGCTGCACCTGTCTTGCGGTCTGGGCGGAAAAGAGGAAAAACATGATCGGCATCGTGGATTACCGGGCGGGAAACCTCACCAGCGTCGCCCGGGCGCTGGAATCGCTGAACGAACCCTGCATCATCACAAATGATAGCAGATTGTTGGATGACGCAAGCCATATCATCTTCCCCGGCGTCGGCGCCGCCGGCGCAGCGATGGCAAACCTCCGGGAGAGCGGTTTGGACGGTCATCTGAAAAAATGGGTGCAGAACGGCAAACCGGTCCTTGGTATCTGCCTCGGAACCCAGGTGATCTTCGAGAGCAGCGAGGAGGACGATACCCCCTGCCTCGGCATCGTCCCGGGAGTCGTCAAACGGTTTCCAGCGGATCTCCGGGAAGGGGAGGAGAAGCTCAAGATCCCCCACATGGGCTGGAACCGCGTCGCATTCCGGAAGGATCATCCGGTTTTCGCCGGGATTCCCGGGGATGCGGAGTTTTACTTCGTCCACTCCTACTACCCGGCCCCGGCGGACGAGACCTGGGCCGCCGGCTGGACCGATTACGGCATCCGTTTCTGTTCCGCCGTGGCCCGCAGAAACCTTGTCGCGGTTCAGTTTCACATGGAGAAGAGCGGCAGGCCCGGGCTCACCCTGCTGGCCAATTTCTGCCGATGGGGAGGAATCGATGCTCAGTAAACGGATCATCCCCTGCCTCGACGTCCGCGACGGCCGCCTGACCAAGGGGATCAAATTCAAGGAAAACGTGGATATCGGAGACCCGGTTGAGGCGGCGCGCGCCTACTACGAACAGGGGGCCGACGAGATCGTCTTCTACGACATCACCGCCTCGGCCGAGGGGCGCGCGATCATGCTCGACGTCGTGAAAAGGGTTGCCGAGACGATCTTCATCCCCTTCTCCGTCGGGGGCGGCATCCGGACGGTGGACGACATGCGGCAGGTGATCCTTGCCGGGGCGGAGAAGGTCAGCGTCAATTCGGAGGCGGTAAAAAATCCAGGCGTCATCAAGGATGGGGCAAGGGCCTTTGGCAGCCAGTGCATCGTCCTTGGCATGGACGTCAAAAAAGTGTTAGCAAGCCGTGAAATTCCCTCGGGATATGAGATGGTCATTCACGGCGGAAGAACCTTCACCGGCCTCGACGCCCTCCGCTGGGCGAAGGAGGCGGAGCGCCTCGGCGCGGGAGAGATCTGTCTCAACTCCATCGACGCCGACGGGACTTTAGATGGTTACGAACTCGATCTGACCGCGCTGATCTCCAGCCATGTCGGCATCCCGGTGATCGCCTCCGGCGGCGCGGGGAAACCGGAGCACCTCCTCGACGTCCTTACCCTCGGGAAGGCGGACGCCGCCCTGATCGCGTCGATGGTCCACTACCGGACCCATACCATTGCTGAAATCAAGTCCTTTCTCCACGAACGCGGCGTGAAGACCCGGATGCTTTGGTAAATGGCCGCACGGAAGAAGAAATCTCCGGGGAAACGGTACAGGTTATTTTTTCAGCGTCTGAGCCCTTGATAATTGCCCTTGACGTCATTATACTAATGCCATAAAAACGAGCCGGGAGGGTTCATCCCACAGGGAGGTAAAAATATCATGGATGCAAAGAGATATGAACTGAATGTCCAGTTGGCGCAGATGCTCAAAGGCGGCGTCATCATGGATGTGACCAATGTGGAGCAGGCGAAGATCGCCGAGGAAGCGGGCGCCGTGGCCGTCATGGCCCTGGAGCGGGTTCCCGCAGACATCCGACGGGACGGCGGGGTGGCGCGGATGTCCGACCCGGCGATGATCGCCGAGATCAAGAAGGCCGTTTCCATCCCCGTTATGGCGAAGGTGCGTATCGGCCACTTCGTAGAGGCCCAGATCATTGAGGCCCTGAAGATCGATTACATCGACGAGAGCGAGGTCCTGACCCCCGCCGATGAGGAATGCCACATCGACAAGACGAAATTTGCCATCCCCTTCGTCTGCGGCGCCCGCAACCTTGGAGAGGCGCTTCGCCGCATCGCCGAAGGTGCGGCGATGATCCGCACCAAAGGCGAGGCCGGGACGGGAAACGTTGTCGAGGCCGTCCGCCACATGAGGACGATGAACCGCGAGATCCGCCAGCTTGCCCACATGCCGGTGGAGGAGGTGACCGGTTTCGCCAAGGCGAACGGCATCCCCTATGAACTGGCCCTCAAGGTGAGGGAACTCGGCCGCCTGCCGGTCGTCAACTTTGCCGCGGGCGGGATTGCGACGCCCGCCGATGCGGCGCTGATGATGCAACTCGGCTGCGACGGGGTTTTCGTCGGCTCCGGCATCTTCAAATCGGCGACGCCCGCCGTACGCGCACGGGCGATCGTCAAGGCCACGGCCTATTTCAACGACCCTGCCAAAATCCTCGAGGCCTCCATGGGTCTCGGCGAGGCGATGCCAGGCCTGGAGATCTCTGCCATCCCCAAGGAACAACTCCTGGCCGGCCGCGGCTGGTAGGGGAGGTCCTCAGGACGGAATCGATGAGCCGCACTGAATTGAAGCCCCCCATCGCCGCAGGAGGGATGATCGGCGTCCTGGATCTCCAGGGGGACGTATGCGAACACCTCGATCACCTGGGGCGTCTTGGCGTCGCCGCCCGGCCGGTGAAGCAGGCCGAAGACTTCGAAGGGCTGGCCGGACTGATCCTGCCCGGCGGCGAGAGCACCTGTCTCGCCCGGCTTCTGCAAATCTTCGGCATCGACAAGGTTATCATCCGGAAATTCCACGAGGGGATGAAACTCTGGGGCACCTGCGCGGGGGCGATTCTGCTGGCAAAATCGCTCACGGGAGAGGCGCCCCACCTCGGCCTGATCGACATCGAGGTCGAACGAAACGGCTTCGGGAGCCAGTTGGACAGTTTCGCCAGCGAGGCCTCCATCCCAAGGCTTTCCCAGACGCCTATACCGCTGACTTTTATCCGCGCCCCCAAGATCCTCAGCGTAGGGAGGAGGGTGGATGTCCTCCTCTGGATCGACGACTTCATCGCGGCGGCCGAATCACCCGGTGTCCTGGTGACTATTTTTCATCCCGAACTGACGCCTTCTCTCGCATTTCACCGATATTTTGCACGCAAATGCGGCCTCCGGCCCGGCGGGGAGGAAACGGCAATCGATCCCTCCTGGGATAAAACAAGCTGGATGCGTCTCGCTCGAATCACGCCCATGGAAAGGCGGTCCGCCGAACCCCTCGCGAAGGTATTGCCACAGGAGATTGATCATGAAACCCCTGAAGGGATTTGAAAAGAAGTATCTGCGGGGCCTTGCCCACGACCTGAAGCCTGTCGTCCTCATCGGAAA
>CAKKRN010000227.1:0-2117 GCA_919902745.1 Syntrophaceae bacterium
TCGAGGCGCTGTCGGGGCTTTAGGGGGTGCGGGTTTTATGTCTCAATTTCCGTTGTCAAATTCCGCTTGACAAAATCGGTTTTTGACAGCATGGTGAACCGCCATTCATAAAATGAATAGCCCCTCTATTATCTGAATATGAGATCAACGATGGATAAAGCGGAGCGCAAGGAACGGGAATTCAACCTGAGACGTGCGGAGATCCTCGAACAGGCAGAAAAGATCTTTGCCGCCAAGGGATTCCACAACACCACCGTGGCGGAGATTGCGGGCGCCTCGGGGTTCGCCGTCGGTACGCTCTACCAGTTCTTCGAGAGCAAGGAGCAGCTCTACACCGCGATGCTCACTGAAAAGCTGAACATGATGTACTCCGACGTCCGGGAGTCGGTGGCCATGGAGGAGGATACCGTCCGAAAGATCGAATGTTTGGTCGCTTCACAATTCCGGTTCGTCGAAAACAATGCGGAGTTCTGCAGCATCTTCATCCGGGGGGATCATCTTTCTCTATCCGAGGGAAGCGCGGCGCTTCGGATACGGATGGTGGCCGATTACGCCGTCCACGTCTCCTTCACGGAAGAGGTGATCCGCGAGGGCATCCGCGCCGGCATCCTGAAAGAGATGGACCCGCGGATGATGGCCGCCGCCCTGACGGGCATAATCAATTCCTGCGCCTCCAAATGGTTGGCCATGATGAAAGGGGCGTCTCTGATGGGCAACGTCCCGTTTGTGATTAACATTTTTCTGGAGGGGGTAAGGAAAAATGCGCACTAAACGATGGTTTCTCTGCGGAGTCATCGTCACCCTGATTGCGGCAGCGGTGACGGCCGCCCGCGCGGCGGAGACGGTCAAGCCGCTGTCGCTTTCCGAGAGCATCGATCTCGCGCTGAAGCGGAGCGTCCTCATCCATGCGGCACGGGAAGGGGTCCGGGGGGCTGAGGCGCAGCGGAAGGAGGCATTCACCGGCTTCCTCCCGAAATTCAGCACAGCCTACAGTTACAACCGCCTCAACGAGGAACCGACCTTTAATTTTCCCGGTGCTCCGCCGCTGATCCCGGCGAGCGCCATCAAAACGGGGACGAAGGAGAACTACGCGTGGTCGGTCGAAGCCAGACAGCCCCTCTTCGCCGGCGGAGGCATTCTCGCGAACTACGAGGCGAGCCGCATCGGGACCGAGATTGTCCGCCTCGAAGAGACCGCGACGGTTCAGGACCTTGTCCAGGATGTGAAGATCGCCTATTTCAATATCCTGAAGGCGGGTCGTATCCATGCTGTAGCCAGGCAGTCCGTCGAGCGGTTGACGGCCCACCGGGATACGGCCCAGGGGTTTTATGACGTCGGCATCATTCCCAGGAACGATCTTCTCTACGCCGAGGTCGAACTGGCGAACGGTCGGCAGTTTCTGGTACGGGCGGAAAACAGCCTGGAAATGGCGAAATCGAAATTCAACACGCTCCTCCGGCGGGAGATCAACGCCCCCGTGGAGATCGAGGACACCCCGAATGACCGGCCCTTTGCGAAGCCGCTCGACGGCTGCATCGCCGCGGCCCTGGAAAACCGTCCGGAGATCCGGTCATACGCGCTCCGTCTGGAGCAGGCGAAGAGCCTCGTCAAACTGGCCCGAAGCGAGTATTACCCGAACGTCGGGCTGGTCGGGAATTACGCCAGATACGGCGACACGCCGGGTGTCGCCGGAAGCCCCTACCGGGACCAGGAGAGCTGGTACGTCATGGCGGTGGCAAACTGGAATTTCTGGGAGTGGGGAAAGACCAAAAACCGTGTGGATGCCGGTCTCAGCCGGGAAAACCAGGCGGCGGACATCCTGACCAACATCCGGGAGCAGATCGCCCTGGAGGTCAAGAACGCCTGGCTCCTCCTTCATGAGGCGGAAAAGCAGATCCATGTGGCGAAAAAGACGACCGAACAGGCCGAAGAGAATTTCCGGATCAACACCGAGCGATACCGGGAGCAGGTTGGGACCTCGACCGATGTGATCGACGCCCAGACCCTTCTGACCAAGGCAAGATCGGATCACGATAACGCCCTCGGAGATTACAGCATCAGCCGGGCGAAGCTGGAACGGGCGATGGGGGCTGCCGCGCCGGGTGGGGTGGAGTGAG
>CAKKRN010000227.1:2217-12945 GCA_919902745.1 Syntrophaceae bacterium
GAGGAGTGATCATGAAAAAGGTGGTTTTTTTACTGGCGGCCGGCGCTCTCGTGTTTTCTCTTTGCTTGGCGACGCCGGCCTCCCTTTTTGCGGAGGAGTACTCTCTGGACGATCTCTGCCGGATCGCGCTGGCCCGTTCTGAAAAGCTCAAGATGGCGGAGGAAAACCTCGCCATCGCCGAGACTGGCAAGGATAAGGCTTTTTCCTATCTGCTGCCCCGGCTGACGGCGACGGGCGGTTACACCCAGTATTCAGAAAAGAAGTTTACCGCGACGGGGAGTGTCCTGCAGCCGGAGTCGGCCTCCGCCTGGGGGGTGCGGGTGGACGAGACCGTCTCCCTGAGCGGCCGGGAACTGACGGCGCTCGGGATCTCCCGGCAGAACGTGATGAAGAGCCAGTATGACCTCACGGCCATCCGCGAAGACTATCTCCTCCGGTATGTGGCAGCCGCCTACTACAATGTCCTTATAGCCCGGAAGGGTCTGGAAATCGCCGATTCCAATCTGGAACGTCTCATGAAATACCGCGAAGCGGCTGAAAAACGGCTCAGGGTCGGCGAGGTGACCAAGACAGCCCTCCTCCGTGCGGAGGGGGAGCTATCCGGGGCGAAGTCGGACCGGCTTCAGGCACAGAACGGTTTGGAACTGGCGATGGCCGTCCTGGCGAGCAACGTCGGGATCAAGGACGCCTTCATGCTCCGGGAAGTGACGGCAGCGGAGGGCGAAATTCCGGCCATGACCGTGTTCCGGGAACGGGCCTTCGCGGTGAGGGCGGACCTCAAAAGCATGGAGGTTCAGAAGCAGATCGCCGCTGATCAGACCAAATTTACCAAGGGCGCCTTCTGGCCCACCATCTCCGTTTTCGGGATCTATGCCGGGGCCGATCAGTATCCGTCCACGTCGAGTCTGAACCGGGAGAGTATCTACGGCGGGGTAGCCCTAAATTTTCCCTTCTTCGATGGCGGGCTGCGGAAGTCCGAGGTTTCTGAGGCGAAGGCCCGTGAACGTCAGGCCGCTCTCCTCTATGAGGATATGAAGAAAGGGATCGAGATCGAGGTGCAGACCGCCTACCTGGACCTCGTCACTCAGAAGGGGATACTCCAGTTCTTGAACGATCAGCTTGCCTTCGCCCGCGACAACTACCATGCCGTGGCAAGGCAGTTCGATTTCGGTCTGTCGAACAGCCTGGATGTGCTGGACGCCAACACCCTCCTGGTGTCGGCGGAGAGGAAGGCGTCGTCGGCTCTCTACAATTACGAGCTCGCCCTTCTTCGGATGAAGAAAGCTACGGGGATGCTGCTCGCGGCCTTGGCCGGCAAACCATAGCTATTTTGTTGTCAGGAAGGAGAGGGTTACATGTTCGGACGAACGTCGTCTTTAACCGGAGGAAACAGGTCAGCTCAGTGCAGGGTCAGAGCTGGCGCAGTAATTATGGCGGTCCTTTTGTGTGCCGCTGTGTCCGCCAATGTCGGCTGCAAGAAACAGGAGCAGAAGGCGGCGAAGGAGCGCGCGGTCAACGTCCGCGTCTGGACGGCGGAGAGCCGCTCCCTCCGGCCTTTTGTGGAGTCGGTCGGGACCCTCAAACCCTACGATGAGGTGGTCGTCAGCTCCGAACTGGATGGCATCCTAAAAACGATTTACGTCGATGAAGGTTCTCCCGTTACCCGCAGCCAGCTCATTGCCGAGATCAAGGAGACCGATTACCGCCTCGCCGTGGAACAGGCGGCAGCCGCTCTGAAGCAGACGGAGGCGGCCCTGGCCAATGCGAAGCTGGAGCATCAGCGCAAGGAGGCCCTCTACCGGGAGGAATTGGTCACAAAACAGCAGTTTGACGATATCGTCGCGCGTCTTGCCCTGACCCAGGGTGATGTGGAACGCGCAAAAGCCGGACTCGATCTGGCGAAGGAGAGGCTGACCAAAACGAAGATTTTTGCCCCCATGGCGGGCAGCGTCAAGGAGAAAAAGGTCACCCCGGGGGATTATATCCGCAACGGCACGTTCCTCGTCTCAATCATCCGGACCGATCTTCTGAAGCTTGCCTTCAGCGTGCCTGAGAAGGATGTGGGGAGCCTCCGGGAGGGGCAGGATATCCTATTTACGGTGGATTCATTCCCCGGACGCGAATTTCGAGGAAAGGTGAAGACGCTCTATCCCAACCTCGAGGAGAAGACACGCTCCCTTCTGGTGGAGGCGCAGGTCGTGAATCATGGCGGAAGCCTGAAACCGGGGTTTTTCGCCCGCGTGACGCTCTACACCGGGCCGGCAAAAGATACCGTCATCGTACCGATTACCGCCCTTCTTTACGACAATTCCACCACCAAACTCTTCGCCGTCGAGGGGGACCGGGCGAAGGAAAGGGCGGTGAAGATCGGACGCAAATACGGTGAATTCATGGAGATCGCCGAGGGATTGAAGGCAAAGGAGACCGTGGTGACCGTGGGGCAGAGCAATCTGATGGAAGGGGTGCTGGTCAATGTGGCTCGCTGATACCTCGGTCAAGAGACCGGTTTTTGCCACCATGGCCATCATGGCCCTGGTGGTCCTGGGTGTGGTCAGTTATCCGGAGATTGGCGTGGACCTTTTTCCGAAGGTCGATTTCCCGATCGTGACGATTTCCACACACCTCAACGGGGCGAGCCCCGAGGTCATCGACGTCGACATCACGGACAGGATCGAAGGGGCGGTCAACACGATCAACGGCGTGAAGAGCATCACCTCGAGCAGCACGGAAGGGGATTCCCGCGTGACGGTGGAGTTTGTCCTCGAGCGGAACATCGATCTCGCCGTCCAGGATGTCCGGGAGAAGGTCGCCCTGATCCGCAACAAACTGCCCGCAGACATCGACGAACCGAGGATCGCCAAAGTCGATCCCGATGCGACGGCGGTGCTCTGGATGAATCTGTCGGGGCAAAAATCGGTCAAGGAACTCTCCACCTACGTCGATGAGGTCCTGAAAGAGCAGTTCCAGCGGATCAACGGCGTCGGCGACGTCCAGTTGTGGGGGCTCCGTCTGCGGCAGATCCGCGTCTGGCTCGACGCCGACAAGCTGAGGGCCTATGGGATCGCGGCGAAGGATGTCATGGGCGCCCTGCAGCGGCAGAACGTCGAGCTTCCGGGCGGCCGGATCGAGAGCCTCTCGAAGGAATACACGGTGAAGGTCAAGGGGGAATTCGTCAATATTTCAGAAATCAACGACCTGGTCATCGCCTACGACAGGGGCGCTCCCGTACGTCTCCGGGATATCGGGAAAGCCGAAGACGGGATGGAGGAGAAGCGCACCATGGTCCGTTACAACGGCATCCCGGCGATCGCCATGGGGGTGCAGAAGCAGTCCGGGACCAACACCGTCGCCGTCGTCAACCTCGTCAAAGCAGAGATCGAGAAGATCAGAAAGACCCTCCCGCCGGGGATGAGCCTGAACATCGCGATGGACCAGTCCACCTTCATCCGGCGCTCCATCGATGAGGTGCAGAAGCATCTGATCCTCGGGAGCTTCTTCGCGGTTCTGGCCGTATTCATCTTCCTCCGAAACTTCCGGACGACATTGATCAGCGCGGTCGCCCTGCCGGTGTCGATCATCGCCACCTTCGCGCTGATCCGCGCCTTCGGCTTCACCTTCAACAACATGACGATGCTTGCGCTTACCCTTTCGGTGGGCCTGCTCATCGACGACGCGATCATCGTCATCGAGAACATCTACCGTCACGTGGAAGATGGGATGGCGCCGCGGGAGGCATCGACCTTCGCCACCGCCGAGATCGGTCTGGCCGTCATGGCGACGACCTTCGCCATTGTCGCGATCTTTCTCCCCGTTGCCTTCATGAAGGGGATCATCGGCCGATTCTTCCTCCAGTTTGCGCTGACCGTCGTCTTTTCGGTGCTGGTTTCGCTCCTCGTCTCCTTCACGCTGACGCCGATGCTCGCCTCGATCTTCCTGAAGCGCATCGCCCACCGGCGCGGCAATTCCGGGACGGACGCCGCTGCCGCCGTCAAGCCGAAGGGACGTTTTGCGGACTGGTTTGAAAGGGGGTACAACAAGATTGAAGAGGGCTACCGGCCTCTGCTGGCCTTTTCACTCCGCCACCGCGGTGCGATGCTCTTCGGGGCTCTCATCCTCTTTCTCGGAAGCCTCTACCTGACGACATTCATCGGAAAGGAATTTATTCCCCCGGAGGACCAGGGACAGTTCATCGTCCGCCTGGAGGCGCCGATCGACTATTCCATCGACAAGGCGGACGAATTCTTTTCGCCCGCCGAAAAGATCCTGAGAGAGATCCCGGAGATCAGGGCGGTCTACTACCGCTTGGGTCTTGGAGGCGCCGTCAACCGGGCGATCATGATGACGCGCCTCGTTCCGAAGGCCGAACGGAAGAAGAGCCAGGAGGAGCTCAAGAAGGAGATCCGGAACAAACTCAGAAAGTTTCCGGGGCTCAAGGTATCCGCCGAGGATATCTCCCTGATCGGCGGCGGGCAGCGGCAGGTGCCGATCCAGTACAGCGTCCGGGGGCGCGATCTGACTGAGCTCCAGACCTATACGAAGCAGATCGCCGGCGAGTTTTCGAGGCTGCCGGGAATCGTGGATGTGGACACCTCTCAGGAGATGGGAAAGCCGGAGCTCAAGGTCTTCATCGACCGGGACAAGGCGGCCGATCTCGGGGTGGATGTCGCCACCATCGCCGAGGCGATCAACCTCCTCATCAGCGGGGAGACCGAGGTGACCAAATACAAGGACGAGAGCCGGGGAAAACGGTACGATCTCCGAATCCGTCTTAACCCGGAGGAACGGAGAAATCCCGATGATCTGAGCAGACTATATGTCCGGTCGCGGGACGGCCGGCTCGTGGAGCTCCGGAACCTCGTCCGCATCCTGGAGGGGGGCGGGCCGAGCGTCATCAACCGGGTCGACCGGCAGCGGTCGATCTCCCTCTTCGCCAGCCTCGAGGGGAAGCCCATGGGGAAGGCGATCGAAGAGCTCAACGACATCGCCGGCCGCATCCTTCCCCCCGACTACCTTCCCAAGTACAAGGGGATGGCGGAAACGATGGGCGAATCTTTCCAGTACCTGATGTTCGCCTTGATCCTCGGGGTCATCATGGCCTACATGGTCCTGGCCGCCCAGTTCGAGAGTTTCGTTCACCCCTTCACGGTTCTTCTGGCGATGCCGCTCTCCTTTATCGGGGCGTTCAGTGCGCTGTTGATCACCGGAAATACGCTGAATATCTTCAGCTTCATCGGCCTTATCCTGCTGATGGGGCTTGTGAAGAAAAATGCGATTCTGCTCGTCGACTATACGAATGTCCTCCGGGGGAGGGGCGTTCCCCGGCGGGAGGCGATCCTCCAGGCCGGACCGGTCCGGCTCCGGCCGATCCTGATGACGACCTTCGCGATGGTTTTCGGGATGCTGCCGGTTGCCTTCGGCGTCGGAGAGGGATCCGAAACCCGCTCTCCGATGGGGATCGCGGTCATCGGCGGACTCCTGACCTCGCTTTTCCTGACACTCATCGTCGTTCCGGCGGCCTATGATCTCTTCGACGACTGGCAGGGGATCTTCAAGAGGCGCCGCGACAAGCGTAAACATCGTGAGGTGTGAGGCGAGAAGTGTGAGGTGTGAAGCGAGAGGCTAAACACTCCTTTCGCTTTACCCCGTTCGTTAACGCGTCACATTCTTCAGCCGTGAATCGGGAGGTGGGCAACCATGAAAATGTTTCTGATCATCTACTGCGAGGCGGCCGATGAGGCGGTGATTGCCGCCCTGAAGGAAGCCGGGGTCCGGGGATACACGAAGATGGTGGAGGCCCGGGGGGAGGGGACGGAAACGGAACCGAAGCTGGGTACGCACTTCTGGCCCGGGAAGAACAATGTCCTTTTGATGGCCGTGGCCGATGAAGCGATCGCCCGTCTTGACGCGAGGCTCCGGGAGCTCAAGCGGGAACATCCCCGTGCCGGCGTACGGAGCTTTCTGCTGCCGATGGAGGAGTTGGCCGTCTGAAGGAGAGGAAGAAATGACGGAAAACGGGGCCGAGGAGAGGTGGTCCGAGGCGGACAGGCAGAGCATCGCCGCGCAGGGGCTCACGATAGAAGAGGTCGGCAGGCAGCTTGCGCTCTTCCGGCGGGGGGTCCCGTCGGTCCGTCTGAACCGCCCGTGCGTTGCGGGCGATGGGATCGTCGTCATTCCTGAGTCGGAGCGCCCGTCCCTGCTGGCGGCTTGCGAGGAGGCCCGCCGGACGCACCGGCTCATGAAATTCGTCCCCGCCTCCGGGGCGGCGAGCCGGATGTTCCGGGAGTGGTATCGCTGCTTCGCCGCAGGCGGGTTCGCCGACGAGGCAGCGCGTACAGCCTTTGCCGGCGTCCTGAAGCGATATGCCTTTTTCCCCGATCTGCGGGCGACCATCACCGCAGCAGGAGAGGATCTGGAGTCCCTGATCGGGAAAGGGGAAGATGCGGCCATCCTGAAATCGGTCTTGACGGAGGAGGGGCTGAATTACGGATGCCTACCTAAAGCGCTTCTGAAATTCCATGCCTATCCGGAAGGGAGTCGGACCGCCCTCGAGGAGCATCTCGTCGAGGCGGCCCTCTACGCCCGCGATGCGGAAAACGTCTCCCGGGTCCATTTTACCGTCTCCCGAGAACATGAAAGCGCCGTCCGGACACTTCTTTCGCGTATAATTCGCGATTACGAATCCCGGCTGGATACCGTTTTCGCTGTCGGCATATCCACGCAGGATCCGGCAACGGATACCATCGCCGTCGATCCGGAGAACCGGCCGTTCCGCGATGAACGGGGGAAACCGGTCTTTCGC
Source organism: Syntrophaceae bacterium (assembly GCA_919902745.1). Classification (GTDB taxonomy): domain Bacteria; phylum Desulfobacterota; class Syntrophia; order Syntrophales; family UBA5619; genus UBA5619. Next base: position 9,017 of record CAKKRN010000227.1, read on the forward strand.
CCGGGAGGGCATGGCTCGCTCCTACGGAACCTGAATCTCCTCGATGAGGAGATCATCTTCCTGAAGAACATCGACAATACCGTGCCGGATCGTCTCAAGACGGAGACATCCCTCTGGAAGAAACTCCTGGCCGGCTGTCTGATCCGGCTTCAGCAGGAGATCTTTGCCTCCGTTCGACTTCTCGCGGGGGGGGGCGGCACGGAGGAAGAATTGGAGCGGATACGCGATTTTGCGGAAAAGAGGGTGAACATCGGCTTCTCGACCGGTTTCCGCGAGCTTTCCGTTGCCGAGCGACGGTCGTTTCTTTTCCGGAAGCTCAACCGACCTCTCAGGGTCTGCGGGATGGTGAAAAACGAGGGGGAGCCGGGCGGCGGTCCTTTCTGGGTTGAGGATGCTGACGGGAGGGGGGGGGCCTCTCGGGCCTCTCTGCAGATCATCGAGGAGTCGCAGATTGACCGGAACGACCCGAAACAGCGTGCCGTCTGGTCGTCCGCCACGCACTTCAACCCCGTCGATCTGGTCTGCGGCGTCAGGGACTTCGACGGGCGGAAATTCGATCTCCCGGCGTTTATCGATCCGGCGACCGTGGCAATCACCCGGAAGTCGGAGAAGGGGAGGGAGCTTCTCGCGCTGGAACGGCCCGGTCTATGGAATGGGTCGATGGCTTTCTGGAACACCGTCTTCGTTGAGGTTCCGATAGCCACCTTCAATCCGGTCAAGACCGTTACGGATCTCCTCCGGCCGCAGCACCTGCCTTTCGGAAGGACGCCTTAGACGAGCGGCAGACCGATCCTCTCCGCGGTCATACGCGCCTTCGCGGCGCTGAAAAAGGGGGTCTCAAAGGTGATCCCCAAAACTTCAATCCCCTGTTCCGCGATCACCTTGAAGGCCAGGATGCTGTCCAGACCTCCAGAAAAAAGCTCTATTCCTTTTACTTTCGACGGCATAAATCCTTTTTCAGTATCGGACGACACGTCCTTCCCGGCGGCCGTTGAAAAAAGGAAGGCCTGCGGGAGGCACATCGAAATCGATCAGGTATATCGGTTCCCCTTCGTTCATCACCCGAAGGGTGGAAAAAGAGCCCGTAAGCCGCGGGCGTTTGCCCTCTTCGGGAATCCGAAAGGAGAAATAACCGAAGGAGACGGGGATCCCCAGCCCCTGAAGCACGCCTTCGATGAGAGACCTGCCCTGATCCTTTTCTCCGATCGGGATCACCTCCGTACCCGCCTCCCGGAGAACCTGGACGAACTGTTCAGGCAGCCTCTTCGTTTGCAGGATGAACCGCTTCTCTCCCTTCCGGATCAAGAGATCGGCCATGACGGAGAGGTTGAATCCGTTGCGGGCCTGGTCGAAGACGACGACCTCAGCGTTCCGGATCGGCGTCACACCGAGGGTTGAGAGAAGCTTTTCCGCGAGGTCGATGCCCTTCAGGGCTCGAAAATCCGCAATGGCTGGTGGCAGTGCTGATGGTGTTTCCAGGGAAGAGACCGCGCGGTCTTCTGCGATCTCCGTCACGGCGATACCGCTTTTCTCGAGGAAGGCCCTTGCCTCTGCGGGGAGGGGCCGTTCGCCGCGATCGAGCAGGAAGAGCCCCTGACGATAGGTTGCGCCGCCTGCCGTCTCTTTGCCGATGATGAGCCAGTCGGGGAAGACGAGGATTTGCGGCTTCACCGTCAACTCCAGGGGTTTGTCGGTCCGAACCATCCTGTAATTTTGGGAATGGCGGATAATGCCCAGTAAGCCCCCGAGTCCATCGCGAAACTCTTCCGCCGTCAGAAAGGCATAGTTTTTCCAGGATTGGCGGATCAGTTTTTTCAGATTCTCCGACAGACGATCTCCGTAATCCAGAAGAACCGTTGTTCCATCATCCAGTTCCACGACCGGGATCTGGGAGCAGTTGATGGTGACCTGTGTGGTCTCCTGCAGCGGGATGAAGTAACTTCCCGTAGCGGTGACCATTCCCCGCATCCGGCCGATGACCGGCCGGATGATTCCGAAAAGGGAGTCCGCAATTGCCGCCGTTTCCGCGTTGGACTCTTTCGTAGGAGGGGCGGTGGTCTTCAAGGGTTCCGCCGGCGCGACGGCCGAACGAGCGGGCGCCGGGGGCAGGCGGAGGGTCTGGCCGGCCGGAAGCCGGTTTAGATCCGGGATCTCCGGATTCAGCTTGCGAATGAGACGATAGGCCGGGAGGGCTTCCGCGGGGTTTACGTTCATTTCGGACAGAATGATCCGGCTGATGGAGTCCCCCTCCAGGATCCGGTAAATAACCAGCGGGGAGGAGTTTTCCCTGCCGATGTCGGAGATCGATTCGGAAGGTTCTGAACTGCCCGGGACCGGAAGAACGATCCTCTGGCCGGGGCGTATCCGGTTCAGATTCCTAATTCCGGGGTTCAACCGGCGAATCAGGGCGTAAGAAACCGGTTCTTCCCCGAAATGGCTCTGGAGGATTCTGTGGATCCATTCCCCTTTCTTCACCACATGGACCTGGCTGTTGCCGCCGCCCGCTGTCTTTTGAAGAACGAGGCGGGCGCTGTCCTCACGGGCCGAAAGGGGGGTATGGAGAAGGGGCAGGAATATCATGGCCACAAGGATTACGGCCCTTCGAAGCAGCGTTCGTGCAGACGTTCTCCAAAATCGGCGCCCGCCATTTTGACACCGCCCTTCTGTTCCGCCGTGCTTGGGCGCGTTTCCCGATTGCGATAAAATTCTGGTCATTTCTCCATCCGTTACCGGGCGCTCTGGAAGTTGTCCCGGAGAAGCTCCCGGGCAATGATCATCCGGCGCACCTCCGCGGTTCCGGCGCCGATATCCCAGAGTTTCTGATCGAGATAGTGCCGGGAGACCGCGTATTCCTGGCAGTAGCCATAGCCTCCGTGGATCTGGATGGCGTCCGCGGCCACCTTCGTGCCCATCTCTCCGCAGAAGAGGAGGGCGGCGGCCGCCTTGCGGTCCAGGTCGGTTCCCTTCCCCCCGACCTTTTTCTCCAGGGAGTCGCAGTAGGCGGCGGCGCTGTAGGCCATCCATCTGGAGGCCATGTAGCTTGTGTACATGTCGGCCAGCTTCCCCTGGATGAACTGGAACGAAGAGATCGGCTTTCCGAATTGGATTCTTTCCCTGGCGTACCGCAGGCTCAGCTCGAGGCAGGCCCGCTGCGAGCCCAGAGAGCAGCCGCTCAGGGTGATCCGCTCCGTGCAGAGACCGTTGGTGAGAATTGCCCCGCCGCGATTCAACCCGCCAATCAGGTTTCCTTCGGGAATTTCCATGTCATCGAAGGTGATCAGCGCCGTGGGGGAGCTCCGCATGCCCCACTTTTTGATTTTTTCGCGGTAAAGCCCCTTTACCCCGTTCGTCAGAAAATAAAAAGCGGAGATTCCGTGCGCTCCGCGGGCGGGGTCGGTCTTCGCATAGAAGAGCATGACATCGGCGACGTTGCCGTTGGTGATGAATGCCTTGCTCCCGTTCACGACATAGCGGTCATTCACCTTCACGGCCCGGGTGGTCATCCCCATCGCATCGGAGCCGGCGTTGGGTTCGGTGATTCCCAGGCAGCCGACGTACTCGCCGCTGCAAGCCCGGGGGAGAATTTCCATCTTCTGCTCTTCGGTCGCGTTTCGTCGGAAGTTGTCGAAGCAGAGGGTTTGGCTGGCCCCCACGGTCATGGCCAGGGCGTTGCTCACCCGGGCGATGGTTTCGTAGATGAGCAGGGTCTCCACGTAGCCGAGGCCCGCACCGCCGTATTTTTCTTCAAAGACGATGCCGTTGACGCCGATCTTGCCCAGTTCCCGGAACAGGTCCGGAGGCATCCGGTCCTGCTCGTAGAGTTCCTCCATCTGCGGTTCCAGCCAGCTGGATGCCCAGCGCCAGACGATCTCCTCGATCATCTTCTGCTCCGGTGTGAATTCGAAATCAAGCGACATAACCCCTCCCTC
>CAKKRN010000227.1:13045-14447 GCA_919902745.1 Syntrophaceae bacterium
CGATCATCTTCTGCTCCGGTGTGAATTCGAAATCAAGCGACATAACCCCTCCCTCCTTTGAAGTCCAATGTGCTGCCGAATCTATTGCATTTTAACGATTATGCCGGTCTCGCGTCTGGATCGTGAACGAATCAGGGAACCGTTTTTCCTGTTTCACGGGATGAGTACCTGAAGCGATGAAGGTTCCGGACAGAAAATCAGTGAGACTCTATACGACAATCTTCTTGAAATGTCCAGCGGGAATGGGGCAATCGTTACCGCACGGGGAGGCCATGATCGGATGTTGACCATTTTCTGGGTTGCAAGATCGGTTTGAAGTGATATATATGAAGCAATTGAGAATAACAGGGCAGGCTGTACATCTGCTTCCGTAGTGGTTTTGCGAAGGCGCATGCGACGGGGTTAGGAGGGTTCATGGCGGAAATGGAGCAGCAGGCGGCTCTGCTGAAGGAGATCCAGATGCGGTTCGACCGAAAGCTGAAGGAGAACGAGATCAGTCTGCTGGAATACTGGAAGGAGCATCTGGACCGGGTGGGGGCGATGAAACCGGAAGGGATCGCCGCCCTCCAGCTTCAGGTGAGAAATATTTCCGAGATGATGGCAAACCGGATCCGGATGTTGAAGCGAGGGTGACTTAAAGAAGCAGGTTTTCCGTTTGGGTTGAGACCACGTTGAAAAGCTGATCGTGGATCATGGTCAATGGGTGAATGAAAAAGATGAGGGAGATAGCGGATTTTCTTTTTGAAGTCGGGATGCTGAAAAAAACCCCGCGGAGCGGTTTCCAGTTTCTGGGTTCCGGGTGCGAATCGGTGGCCGAACATGTTTTGCGGACGCTTTACATCGGCTACGTCCTGTGCAAAATGGATTCGGAGGCGGATGAGTTAAAGGTCCTCCGACTCTGCCTTATGCATGATCTGCCCGAGGCCCGTACGGGCGACATGAATTACGTGAACAAGAAATATGTGACGGTGGATGAGAAGAAGGCGATCCGGGAGCTCGCGGAGCCGCTTTTCTTCGGTGGGGAGATCGAGGCCGCTCTCGACGAATTCAACGGGAAAGAGACGAGAGAGGCCCTGTTAGCTCGGGATGCCGATCAGCTTTCGCTGATCCTCCAGTTGAAGGAGTGTGGCGATCTGGGAAACAAATACAGCCGGGAGTGGATCCGTTTCGCCGTTCTGCGTCTCACCACGGAAAACGCCCGCAGCCTGGCCGCGACCATCCTCGACACGGATTCTTCCAACTGGTGGTTCAAGGACAAAAGCGACTGGTGGGTCAATGGCAATCACGGATCATCATCGGAGAAAAATAGATAACGACTGACACATCCCTCCAGGCCGTCGTCGGGCCGGCGGTTGTTCTCTTCTTGACACTGTCGTGAAAATACCCTAAGTTGCCGGACATC
>CAKKRN010000228.1 GCA_919902745.1 Syntrophaceae bacterium
GTATATAAAAGGAAGATCAGAACAACCATATAGGTGGGGAGTGACTGCCAATGTCATTGATAGACTGCAAGCCCAACCTCAAAAATGGTTCGTTATTCTCTTATTTTCATCGCACGAAACAGGATATCTGCTTAATTCACAGGACGTAAAGTATTATATTCAGAGTGTCTGGCCTCGCGGAAGAGATGGAGACTATAAACCAGCAACGGGTTCATATCTATTCAGGAACTCAGCGCTTCATACAATAAAAGATTTTATGGAAATAATAAATACCGTATAACAGCCACTACAACGGAGCGCTAAAGCTTCAAGTGAGCTTTATGTCGGGGGTACAAATACCATGGAAACAAAAAACGTTACGCAAGAGGCATATATGAAAAGATATTTAGTTGTATTAGTCGCCATACTATCGCTTGCTGGTTGTTTTCATGGAGAATTAATTACTCGTGTTCAACCAGATATGGCTATTGAGGAAGTAAAAGCCATCATGGGACCTCAGGAAGGATATAGAAAAATTGGAGATTACGAAGTTTATAGCTATTACAATAAGCTTATTTCTGGATGGGCTTGGAATCGAGCTGACTACCATTATGTAGTTAAAGACGGTAAAGTCATTCAATATGGCGCTGGGGAAATACGACAGAACCAAAATACTGGTGTTGTGTTCATTATACCTCTAAAATGAAACGAGAGGATTTTTTCAATAATAGAGAAGACAATCCTACAGACTGTTACGGATGCTTACCGTTACTCTCGTTCGATCCGTAATCCTCGGTCTTGATGAATGAATCCGGCTGCGCAGTTGTAGATACCGTTCATTTTGGCCAAATCGGCCTTACCCTTGATAAACTATCGCTGCTTACCAAGAGAAAGGTAGTTAAAATGTAAAAAATCTCGCAGCATAACCGAGCTTACGACATCTCCAGCAACCTCGCCGGGGCCTAACCGCCCCGGCCTTATTGACGGAAGCGGGGGGGGATTTGTCCTTGACAGGCATTAACATATTTGTTAAGCGGTGATTCATGACGTGGGCGATCGAATACTATAGTGAGAAGGTTCAGCGGGACATCATGGCTTTGCCGAAAGGAATTCAGGGGCGTTATATCCACATGGCGAAGCGAATGACGGAGTATGGTCCCAACCTGAAAGAGCCGCATACCAAGGCGCTCGGTGACGGCCTCTTTGAGATGAGAATGAAAAGCAAAGAAGGGATTGCCCGTGTGATGTATTGCGCGGTTCTTGGAAGGCGGATCGTGATGCTGCGCGGATTCATCAAGAAGTCCCCGCAAACGCCGCCGAACGAACTGGAAACAGCACGCAAGCGCATGAAGGAGGTTGTGATAAGATATGCTGACGCATGATGAAATGATTGAAAAAATGCTTTCCGATCCCGCAGTAAAGGCCGCATACGACGACTTGGAAGATGAATTCGCCCTTTTTGATGAGGTGCTCAAGGCCCGCAAACGAACTGGGCTCACCCAGGCGGAAATAGCCGCCCGGATGGGAACGAAAGCGCCTGCCGTGGCCCGGCTCGAGTCCGGCGGAGGAAGCAAACGTCATTCCCCGTCCATCGCCACGTTGCGCCGGTATGCCGAAGCGGTAGGGTGCAAGCTAAAAATCGAGCTGGTTCCGATACAGCACCCATGATAGATGAAAACGGGAGGTGGACAATGAAGGTCGGCAGCGTCGGTGAGATGCGGGCGATGGACCGCCAGGCCATCGAGGGGTTGGGGATCCCCGAGGCGATCCTCATGGAGAACGCCGGACGGGCGGCTTTCGAGATCCTCTCCCGGGAGTGGGGGGTCGCCGGCAGGCGGTATCTGCTCTTCTGCGGGGCCGGAAACAACGGCGGCGACGGGCTGGTCGTGGCGCGACTTATCCTCTCGGGCGGCGGGACCCCCCGCGTCTTCCTCGTTGGAGACAGCTCGCAGTTCCGGGGAGCGGCAAAGACCAATTTTGCCATCCTCGCGAAGCTCCCGGTGGAGATGTCATCGGTTTCGGATGTTGAAGCCGTCCGGTCGGCGCTCCTCCACGCGGACGGGATCGTCGACGCCCTTTTCGGGACAGGTCTCGACCGCGACGTCGACGGTGTCTGCCGGGAGGTGATCGAACGGATCAATGCGGCCGGCCTGCCGGTTCTCAGCCTGGACATCCCTTCCGGCGTCCATGGCGATACGGGGGAAATTCTGGGGGTGGCCGTCCGGGCGGACCATACCGTCGCCTTCGGCCTTCCCAAGATCGGAAATATGCTCTACCCCGGCTACGGTCTCTGCGGCCGGCTCCATGTCAGCACCATCTCCTTTCCTCCGTCATTCTATAGCGATGAAGCCATTCCGGTCGAGACGAACGGCTTCATCCCGCTGCCGTCCCGCAAACCCGAAGCCCACAAGGGATCCGTGGGGGATGTTTTGTTCATCGCCGGCGCCTCCGGCTATTTCGGCGCCCCTTACTTCTCCGCCATGTCGTTGTTGAAGGCGGGCGGGGGGTATGCCCGCCTTGCCGCCCCCTGGTCAATGACCCCCTTCCTTGCCACGCGGGGGAGCGAGATTGTTTTTGTCCCCCAGGCGGAAACCACAGAGGGAAGCCTCTCGCTGAAGAACAGAGAAGCCCTCCTTTCGCTGGCCGGACAGGTGGACATGGTCGTCATCGGTCCGGGCCTTTCGCTTGCGGATGAGACACAGCAACTCGTCCGGGAGCTGGCCGCCGGCATTGAAAAACCGCTTCTCGTCGACGGCGACGGCATCACCGCCCTAACAGGTCATCCGGAGATCATCCGGGGCCGCAGGGCGCCGACGATCCTGACTCCCCATCCGGGGGAGATGTCGCGCCTCACCGGGAAGTCGATTATGGAAATCGAAAAAAGACGGATCCCGATCCTCCGGAAGTGCTGCGCGGATCTGAAGGGGTGGATCGTCCTTAAAGGCGCCCACTCCCTGATCGGGACGCCGGAGGGGCGGGTCTTCATCAACCTGAGCGGGAATCCGGGGATGGCGACGGCGGGGGCGGGGGATGTCCTCACCGGGACGATCGCCGCCATGTACGGCCTCGGCCTCCCGCTGGAGGAGGCGGTGCGTAAAGGGGTGTTCCTCCACGGCCTCGCCGGGGATCTGGCCGCCGCGGACAAGGGGGAGGACGGGATCACGGCCCAGGATATTCTCAATTACCTCCCCTACGCGCTGAAACAGGACCGGGAAGGCCTCGACGAGACCCTGGCGGAGCGCTACGAAGGGCCGGCGATGGTCTGACTCCTGCGCCGGGTCCGGCAAAAGATAAACATCAGCAGGGGGGCTCACACCTCGCTTACCGCTTTTACAAGTCCGGAATGTTCGGTCTGGAATGGAAGTAGGGATTACCTGATCAACACGCGAAGCGGCCCTCCGATCTCCTATTTCCGGAGGCCGCGGAGCCCCTTCTCGATCTCGTCCTTTCCGGTCAGCGTCTGTTTCCCCTGCGGACCGAGGATGACGCAGCTGGGTGTCGATCGGATCCGGTCCTCCTTGATGTAATTTCCGAAGATTTTGAAGACGGGGGCCGTGTCGAACGGTTGGAGGGGAATCCCCTTTTTCTTCAGGAAAAGCTCCAGCGCCTCCTTCTCCGTGATCTTCTTCCCCGCCGCCTCGAAGAGCGCCTCCCGGGCGGCGACCACCTGCGGGAAATCGTTCTTTGCGTTCAGCGCCGCGAGGAAATAACCGGCGAAGAGAACCGTTTCCCTATGGACCGGCGTGTCGATGAAGAGGACACGGATGAGGTTCTTCCCGACGAGCTCGCTGATGAGAGAGATCACCTCCGCCTCCTCGGCCGAGCAAGGTCCGCAGAAGTAGTCCGTATAGAGACGAACCTCAACCGCTCCCCTGCCGAAGGCGGGCATGACGGGCTCGGCGGCGTAGACGGGTGTCGCCGAGCCGGAGAAAAACAGCAGGAAGAAGAGGAGCCCGGCGGCGGCGGCCAGCGCGGCCAGCGCCTTCCGGTTTCGCTCGAAATTCACGGCTAAGGCCAGCAGGATCGTTGCCCCGAAAGCGAGGCAGTATGGGCAATAGACGCCGCTGTGCACCTGGTAGCCGATCAGGAAGATCTCCCCGCCCGCCCCGAAGGCGAGGAGCAGGAGGCAGAGAACGGGTTTTCGGGACCACGCGAGGAGCAGAACGATGACCATGTAGAAGATCCCGAGGTATTTGAGGTCGATCCCCAGGATATCGCCTTTCAGATAATTGCACGCGCCCAGGCAGAAGGCGTAGGCAAGGGCGATGGCGATGCCGGTCAGCGCGAGCAGGATGGTCAGGAAACGCCTCTTCCGGGAGAGAAACTTCTTCATGAAATTCTTAGAACCCTCCTTCCATTGAGAGGCGATTTATTACCCTTTTCCGCCCGGCGGGGTCAAGGTTATTTTAGGTCCATCCTTCTTGGGCCGGCCGTCAGTGCCGGAAACATCCGTTTTCGTAGATCACGACCCTCTTCCCCGTCGTGAGGTGCGCCGTGACCGTTTTGGCCTCCGTGTTCACCAGGTCCCAGTGGAGGGCCGAGTCGTTGAAGCCCAACTTCCGCTTGAGCGTTCCGGTCATCGCGGCGGGATCGCCGGCGTAGGTGTCTGTGTAGGAGGCCCCGACGGCGATGTGGCAGTTTCCGTTCTCTCCGCCGAAGTTTTCGTCAAAGAGGGTGTCGGCCATGAATCGGTCGATCCGCGAGAAGCGCCGGTCGGTCAGCGAAAACTCGCCGATCCGTTTCGCACCCCTGTCTATCGCAAGCTGACGGACGGTGAACGCCTCGCCGGTCTCGGCGTGAATCTCGACGGCGTTCCCCCGGTGAAAGGTCAGTTTCACCCCCTCGATATAGTTGCCGCTCCGGTAGGAGGGGAGGTTCGCGTAGTAGGTCCCCTCGGCGCCGCGCCAGTCCGGGGAGACGAAGAGCTCGAAACTGGGGATGTTGTGGCCGGATACCCCCGACCATTTTCGCTGCGCGCCCGGCGTGATCCGGAGGTCGCAATGGGCGGATTCGATGTGGAAATAGGCCGCCTTCAGCCCTCCCAGCCACTTCTTGATGGCGGTAGCATCGCGTCTGATTTCCTCCCATTTGCCGACCGGATCTTTGCGGTCCAGATAACAGGACCGGATGATCTGTTTCGCGTAAGCCTCCGGCGTTGTCCGGGCCTGCGCCGCAAGCTCCGCCGTCGGCAGCGTGCAGAGGGTCCAGCCGTAGACCCCCTCCTGCTCGCGCCGCTCGAGGATGTCGCGGAGCGGCTTGCGGGCGACCAGGACCTTGCCGATCCGGGCCGGGTCGACCTCTTTGAGATGGGTCAGCGAATCGGGTGCATGGAGGTAGATCCGCCCGTGGAGATTTCCGCAGAGTTCCTTCTCCCCCGGGGGGTGAAAAACGAGCTGGCGTCCGCCGGATTTTCCGAAGAAGGAACGTTCCATGCCGACGGTGAGACCCATCCGCTGGACCGGGTTCATCCCCGTGGCGATGATCTTCTCATAGAGGATTTCCGCGAGTCGCAGCGCGGCACGATCATACTGGATCAGAATCACGTTTCCCTTCCGGAAGCGTCCCCGCCGGGCCGTCTTGAGACCCCAGAGCAGCACGTCGGCGTACCGCTCCAGGTATCGTTCATTCAACATTTCGACTGCCTTCGTCATTTCTTACTGCCCAGGATCCTTTCCATCCGCGGGATGTCCGCCCCAAAAACAACCTGTCCGTCGATCAGGAAGAGGGGCGTTCCCGTGACCCCGACGCGGTCGCCGATCTCCCGGTGGGTTTTCAGGAGATCCTCCACGGCGTCGCTCTTGCAGGGCGTGAATTTCATATCGTCCAACTTTCCGGCCATCGCCTCTTCATAAGCTTTGCCGCGGTCTTCGGCGCAGAAGATCTGACGGACCTTTGCCGTGGCGTTCGGGTGGATCGCCAACGGGAAGAAGAAGACATGCCGGGTCACATCGTTTCTCCCCGAGAGGAAGGCGGATGCCCTTCGGCAGTACGTGCAGTCCGGATCCGTGATCTCGATGACCTGATGGGGGCCGGCGCCGATCCGGAGGGCCTTCTCGAGTGGGACCCCTTTCAAGCCCCGTTCCATGATCTCCAGGACGCGCTCTTCCGTCAGGTTCCTTCCCTCCCGCGTGATCATCGGTCCGTAGATGAGGTATTCGGGGCCCGCGGCGTAGTAGAGGACCCGGTTTCCGGAGACCACCTCGTAGAGACCGTTTATGCCGGTGGGACGGATGCTGTCCGCACGGAGGTTGGGGAAACTCTTCCGGAAGGACTCTTCCGGCGTCGCCGCCCGGACGGGAGCGCTGACGATGATCAGCAGCACACAGAGGATGAAGGATTTTTTATAAATATTCATGGTCTGTTTACCTCTTTCTCCAGTTAACATGGTGAACCACAATTACGATGGATCTCCGGCACGGCCCCGGAAAGAGAGCGCCGGGAGAGTGAAGGTCTGATTCTGGTTAATCATGTGCATAGACCGGCACAAAATACAACGAAAATTGGGTCAGCAGAAGATCTCTCCGAAGGTGGGCGGAACATCCTCACGCTGACTATCGATT
>CAKKRN010000229.1 GCA_919902745.1 Syntrophaceae bacterium
TTTCCACAAGGGCGCTGGCAAATCCCTGACGCGCAAGACCTAAAGCTGCCTGCATGCCGGCGAGACCGCCACCGATCACGAGGGCCTTCTTCTTTATTTCCGCAACCGGTTCATCAAGGGATTCAAGCAGGCTGGCGCGTGCCGCCGCCATCCTCAGCAATTCCTTCGCCTTCTGGGTAGCCTCGGCGGAAAGCTGCATATGGACCCAGGAACATTGATCGCGGATATTGGCCATCTCGAAGAGGTATTTATTCAGCCCCACCTCGCGGATCGTCTCCCGGAAGAGCGGCTCATGGGTGCGCGGCGAGCAGGAGGCCACGACGACGCGGTTGAGATTATGCTCATCAATGGCCGCCTTGATCTTTTCCTGGGTATCCTGCGAACAGGTGTAAAGATTTTCATCCACATAGGCAACATGGGGAAGCGTCCGGGCATATTCCTTTACCTCGGGAACATTAATAATCCCGCCTATGTTGATCCCGCAGTGGCAGACAAAGACACCGATCCTCGGTTCCTGCCCCGTTACATCGCGCTCCGGCGGGTATTCCTTTTTCCTTGCCAGGGTTCCCCGCACCTCCGTCAGGAATGCGGACGCGGCCTCGGCGGCCGCGCTGGCCTGAACGACGGTCTCCGGAATGTCCTTGGGACTCAGAAAGGCGCCGCAGGCGAAAACCCCCTCTCTCGACGTACTTAATGGGGAAAATCCATCGGCAAAGCAGAAGCCGTTTTTATTCAGGGAAATGCCGATTCGTTCGGCAAGTTCCAAAGCCTTTGGCTCCGGCCTCATACCCACGGAGAGGACAACCAGATCAAACTCCTCTTCCTGCACCTTACGGGTTTCGTCAATGTACGAAATAAGCAGATTTCTGGTTTTCGGTTTTTCGGCAATACGCGAAATCTGGGAACGGACAAAGCGGACCCCGTAATCCTTCCTGGCCCTTTCGTAATAAATATCAAAATCCTTTCCCTGAGCGCGAATATCCATATAGAAGATGGCAGGCGCAACACCGGGAAGATGTTCCCTCGCAATGACCGCCTCCTTTATGGCATACATGCAGCAAACGGAGCTGCAGTAGTCGTTGTCTTTGTTGCGGGAGCC
>CAKKRN010000230.1 GCA_919902745.1 Syntrophaceae bacterium
CGGGATCGACGCCGGCGAAGGCCTTGGCCAGAAACCAGCCGCCGAAGGACCAGACTTCCCAGGGGGGATAGGTAACACGGATACGGAGAGCTTCGATGATGAAACCGGTCACGATGATCCCGAGGATGAAAAGCAGCGCGATCGCGTCATCCGGGGTGTTGTCCGGCTTTCCCTGATAACCGAGGCGGTCGGGCCGCTGGACGTAACGCCGGTAAATCGCCAAGAGCACGCCGATCAGGACGGCCGCGCCGAAGAGGTCCATCAGGAAGGAGAAGACGATATAGGCCATCCCCCGGAGGAAGGCCCACCCGAGCGGCTCCGCGATGTGAAACTCGGCGGCGTCGAACGCCGCCCCGAAGATCAGCACAAAAAACCCGAAAAAGATCAGCCCGTGCATGACGCCGGGATAGGGGTCCCGGAAGGTCTTCCACTGGACGAGCCCGTTCACCAGAAGCGACCGGATCCGTTCCCGGAGGTGGTCCATCCGTCTCTCCGGCTTGCCGAGCGCGACCCACATCTGCCACCGCCGGTAGACGCCGTAGGCGAAGACGGCGAGGGCGACCGCGGTAAAGAGAAAGAGAAAGGGTTCAAAATAATCGGCATTCCAGAAGACCTGCCGCCCTTCGTTTCCGACCGTAAATGGGCTGTGCTCCATACCCCCTCCGTTTTTCAGCAGAAAATGGACCCCCAATCCCACCCCATCCCCCCTGACCCTCCCCGTGAAGGGGAGGGGATCTCCCTTTTCGGGAAATCCCCTCTGTAAGGAAATGACCCTCTTTAGAATAGGGGGTCGGGGGGTTTATGATCATGCAAGCAGTTTTCTGCACTCCTTGGTGAATTCGGGAACGACCTTGAACAGGTCGTCCACGATGCCATAGTCCGCCTTCGTGAAGATGGGCGCCTCGGCATCCTTGTTGATGGCCACGATGATCTTCGAGGAGCTCATCCCTGCCAGATGCTGGATCGCGCCGGAGACGCCGCAGGCGATATAGAGGTTCGGAGAGACGATCTTGCCGGTCTGTCCCACCTGATCGGACTGGGGTCTCCATCCCGCATCGACCGCCGCGCGGGACGCGCCGACGGTGGCGCCGAGAACGGCCGCCAGTTCTTCAAGGATGGCGTATCCTTCCGGACCCTTCATGCCGCGCCCGCCGGAGACGATGACGTTGGCCTCCGTCAGGTCGGCCTTGCCGCTCGTATCCTTCTGCACCTCAAGAACCTTGGTCTTGAGCCGGCCCGCGTCGAGGGCGGGATCGAACTTCACGACGGCGCCGGCCTTCGCGTTTTCCACCGCGGGAAAAACGTTCGGCCGCAGGGAGGCCATCTGCGGGAAGGTGGAGAAGACCACCTCGCCGAAACATTTCCCGGCATACATCGGACGGATCGCTAACAGTTTGCCGTCGGCGATCTTCACGTCCGTGCAGTCCGTCGCCAGGCCGGTCGCCAGTTTCCCGACGAGGCGGGCGGAGAGATCCTTCCCCTGGGTGGAGGCGCCCAGAAGCAGGATGGCCGGATCATTCTCCTTGACCGCCTTGGCCACCGCCGCCGCATGGGCGTCCGTCGTGTAGGGTTCGAGGGCGGGAGAGTCCGCCACAAAGACCTTGTCCACGCCATATTTTCCCAACTGCCCGGCGATCCCCTCGATCCCCGAGCCGCAGAGGACGGCGCACACCTCTTCTCCAAGAACGTCCGCCAGCTTCCGGGCCGTGCCGGCCAGTTCGAAGGTGATCTTGCGATAGGCCCCGTCCCGCTGTTCTGCAACAATCCATACCCCTTTTGCCATATCCATATCCTCCGTC
>CAKKRN010000231.1:0-1237 GCA_919902745.1 Syntrophaceae bacterium
CTGCCCCGCCATCTGGAGATCATCTACGAGATCAACCGGCGTTTCCTGGACGACGTCCGCAGGGACCATCCGGGGGACGAGGACCTTGTCCGGCGGCTCTCTCTGATCGACGAGGGGGGCGAAAAAGCGGTCCGGATGGCAAACCTCGCCTGCGTCGGCAGCCGCCGGATCAACGGCGTCGCCCGCCTGCACACGGACCTGCTGCGCGAACAGGTCCTGAACGATTTCAACCGGATTTCCCCGGAGAAATTCCTGAACGTGACGAACGGCGTAACGCCCAGGCGCTTCATGGTTCTTTCCAATCCGGCGCTGGTCGCGCTCATCTCCGAGTGCATCGGGCCGGCGTGGATCCGGGACCTCTCTCGCCTCAGGGAACTGGAACCCTTTGCGGAGGACGCCGCCTTCCTCGAACGGTGGCGGGCGATCAATCGCTGTAACAAGGAGCTTCTGGCTGCGATCATCCGGACGCGGACCGGAATCGCGACCGATCCCGATTCGCTCTTCGACGTCCAGGTGAAGCGGATCCACGAATACAAGCGCCAGCATCTCAACATCCTGCATGTGATTGCGCTCTACAACCGGATCCGCCGGGGGGAGACCGGCGACCTGCCGCCCCGGACGGTGCTCTTCGGCGGCAAGGCGGCCCCCGGCTACTTCATGGCGAAGCTGATCATCAAGCTGATCCACGCCGTCGCGGAGACGATCCACGCCGACCCGAAGACGGCGGGCCTGCTGCGGGTCGTCTTCCTGCCCAACTTCAATGTCAAGACCGCCCACAGCGTCTACCCGGCGGCCGATCTCTCCGAGCAGATCTCGACGGCCGGCAAGGAGGCCTCCGGTACCGGGAACATGAAGTTCTCGATGAACGGGGCGCTGACGATCGGGACGCTCGACGGCGCCAATGTGGAGATCCGGGAGGAGGTCGGCGCGGAGAATTTCTTTCTCTTCGGCCTCACCGCGGCGGAGGTGGAACGGAAATGGCGCGAAGGCTGGCGTCCGGGAGAGGCCATTGCGGCGGACGAAGGGCTGCGCGAGGCGATCGAACTGCTGGAAAGCGGCTTCTTCTCCCGCGGCGACCGGGGGCTGTTTCTGCCGCTCACACGGACGCTCCGGGAACGCGACGATTACATGCTCTGCGCCGACTACCCCTCCTACATCGCCGCCCAGGATCGGGTCGGCCGGACCTACCTCCGGCAGAAAGAGTGGCTGCGCATGAGCGTCCTGAACGTTGCGAGGG
>CAKKRN010000231.1:1337-6883 GCA_919902745.1 Syntrophaceae bacterium
CCCACGCCAGAGCCGGTTCCGGGGGGCGTTCATCTCGAGGACATAGACCCGTCCGCCGGGGACGAGGACCCGTCTCATCTCCCGGAGGGCGGCGAGGCGGTCCGGGATGTTCCGGATGCCGAAGGCGATCCCCACGGCGTCAAAACTCCCATCGGGGAACGGAAGCCCCAGCGCGTCCGCCTGGAGAAGCCGGATGCGTCCGGCAAGGCCGCGCAGTGCGACCTTTTTCCGTCCCGGGGCGAGCATCTCGGGGATGAAGTCGACCCCTGTCACCCGGATCTCCGGATGCCTTCGGGCGGCCTCGATGGCCAGATCCGCCGTGCCGGTCGCCACGTCGAGAAGGTGGAAGGTGTCGAAAAAGCGCATCTTCCGGACGGCGAAGCGGCGCCATGCAACGTCGCGACGGAGACTCAGGAGGCGGTTCAGGAAGTCGTACCGCCCGGAAACCGTCGTGAAGATCTCCCGGACCATGCCGACGTGCTCGTCGCGACCGATCCCGGTCACCGGCGGGTAGTTGTTGCGGTCTGTTTCTTTGCGGGAGGGTGTATCCATCATGGGGATCAGCCTTCATCAGCGAAGATTCGGGCGTAGAGGGCGTCGAAGCCGTCCTTTCCCGCCGCGAGCATGAGCGTGATCGGCATCGCCTCCCGCCCCAGCTCCACCATCCGCGCGGCCATTTCCCGGATATCCCATTGGGCGTGGCCGTCCGCCCGGACGCGGGCGAGGTGGTAAAGCTCGCGGGCGCTGACCCGAATCATGACCCGACGCCGGTGTGCGTTCGTCAGGATGTAGGCGGCCGCCGCGGGCACGATCCGGCGGATCTGCTCCCAGGTCTCCTCGGTCCGGGCGCAGATCTCCCGGAAGGGGGTCTCCATCCCGACCGCCGCGATGGAAGGCGGGATCGTGACGCCGAGCGCCGGGTCGTAGTTCTGGACGGTGATCGTGGCCATCCGGTGGCGTTTCACCTGGGCGAAGCAGGTCGCGCTGATGACAAGCTCGAACGTCAGCCCGACGTGCTCGAATTCGCGCGGGGCGGCGTCGTAGGCCTTCATCCGCCGGAGGGCCGTTCGGATCAGTGTCCTCTTCTCTTCGGTCTCCATGCGCGTCGCGATCTCCAGACATCCCGCAAGCGGAAGGTTCGATGAGCCGTGGAGGAGCGCCGCCGCGATCTTGTCGTCCGCCGCCGGCGTCGCGTCGAGCAGGCGGATAAAGTCATCCGCCGTTCCTGCGCCGGCCAAAGCCGGGGGGGCGATTCCCTCTCCCTGTCCGACGCCGGGCGAACGTGTTAGCAATTTTGCGACGATTTCGTCCGCCTGGGATCGGATCGCCTCCCGCGTCTCGCGGTCGTACGGGGTGGGTTCCGTGTAGCGGACAAGCGACGGGGCGACCCCCTTCACCGCGTCATAGAGCCGGCGGCTGTATTCGCGCGCCTCGGCGAGGGAGGATGCGGCGAGGCGGCGGATCATCAGTTCGATGTTCCGGGCGTTCACGGTCATCCCGAGCTGCGTCTCCGTGGCGAGCGAAAGGCAGTAACGGGCGTCCTCCTTGGCCCACCCTTCAAGGAGCGAACGGTTTGTCGGGTCGGCGGCAAGTTCGGGGTTCCTCTCCAAGACATACGGGAGGAGTTTTTCATAGAGCGTGAGGTAGAAGCGATTCTGCCGACGGACAGTCGCGACGAAGGTCTCCTCCAGGCCGGCCTCCCGGACCTCCTGCGGAATGACGAAATCGTCGGCCAGCAGCACGTAGCGCTGGGATTTTTCGGTGTAGGAGGCGAGCCGGAACCTTTCGATCTCCTCAACGAGGAGGCGGGAGACCTTGAGAACATCGAGGTTGAAGACGGCATGCTCGGCGATGGAGCTGTGGCCCATCTCGAAGACGATGTTCCGGTTGGAGGCGCGGGCCTTTTCCACCTCGCCGCGGGCGATGGCCCGAAGCTCGTTCACCGGCCTCGGGTTCCGGCTGATCCGGGCGTAGGCGGCGGCGACGGTCTCCGGCGTCAGATCCTGCCGCTTCGGCTGCAAGCTCTGAATTTCCGTGATGATCTCATGATCGATGTTGTGGCCTGCGAGAATGACGTCCATCTTCATCCGTCCTTAGTCGTTTGATCGGAGGAGCCGTCACGATACCATTGCCCGTGGCCGGTGGCAAGAAAATCTTGCCCGCCGCCCGCACCGGTCCACGGCGCCGGGGGTGCGGCATTTCTTTTCAGGTTCATCTGGCGTATCCATTCTATTTTGTGGTAGCATAAAACCGTTTTCAAAAGACTCTCCAAGAGGGGGAAAATGGGACTGCTCAATCTTCTGATCCAGGATCCGCTGACGTTTCTTCTGCTGGCGATCCCGCTTCTCTATTCCATCATCATCCACGAACTGGCCCACGGCTGGGTCGCTTCCCTGATGGGGGATCCCACGGCCAAATATATGGGCCGGCTGACGCTCAATCCACTCAAGCATCTCGATCCCATCGGCACGGCGATGCTGTTCATCTTCGGTTTCGGCTGGGCCAAACCCGTTCCGGTCAATATGAGCCTGATCCGGAACACCCGCCTGGGGCTCATCTGGGTCTCTTCCGCGGGGATTATCGCCAACCTGCTGTTCGCCTTTGTGGCCGTCCTGCTGCTTCGCCTGCTCTCTCCGTCCTCTCCGGAATCGATCGGACGGCTGCTCTATTATCTTGCGCAGATCAACATCATGCTCGCCTCGTTCAATCTCATCCCGATTCCGCCGCTCGACGGATCGAAGATCGTCATGGGATTCCTTCCGGAGCGCGCCGGATACGTTCTGGCCCGTCTGGAACCTTACGGATTCTTCGTCATCATCGGGCTGTTGTACCTGGGCGCCCTCGACCCGATCATCCATTTCTTCCGCTGGGTCATCACGAGCCTGATCGGCCTTCTGCTCTTCTGATTCCGCTTTGGACAGGGCGACGAAGAAACCGCGATCAACGCCGTGCCCGCCCCGGGATGCCGGGACGCGAAAGGCGAGCCGTCATGAAAAGAAGCATGAAAAGAAAACTTGACACCCCCTTGTCTTCCCTCTTACACTGCCGCCGTAACAACACCGTTCCGTTCTCGTTTCAGACCCAGACGACCCAGGGTTTCGACCCCGCACGACGGGGTGAGGGAGAACCTCTTGAAATCTGAAATATTTCAAATCTTTCCGTTTGATCTCTGCCGGGAGAACGAAGCGCCAAAATGGACGACTTGCTGAAAAACCTGACGGCCTGTCTCCGGGACCAGGAAGAGGCGATGCGCGACGCCCTCAAACGACTGGTCCTGATCCCGAGCGGAACGTACAACAAGGCCGGCGTGGATAAGGTTTGTCGGGCCGTCTGCGACCTGCTCGATCCGCTGTCGTTGGAGCGGCGGATCCTCCCGCAGGAAAACTACGGCGACATGCTGATGGCCTCCACGACCGCGGGCGGCGACGACCGCCGGATCCTGCTGGCGGGCCACATGGATACGATTTTCCCCGAGGATTCATCCTTCAACGGGTGGCGGACGGATGAGGACCACTTTTACGGCCCGGGCGTCATCGACATGAAAGGCGGCCTCATCGTCGGGATCTTTGCTTTGAAGGCCCTCGCGGCGCTGGGATTGCTGAAGGATCTTCCCGTCACCTGGCTCTTCAATTCCGAGGAGGAGGTCGGCTCGCCCGTCTCCCGTTCCCTCTTCCGGGCCGAGGCCGGCCGCGCCGCGATGGCCTTCGTCCTCGAATGCGGGGGGATGAAGGGCGAGGTCGTGACCGGGCGGAAGGGGCGGCTGGGATTGAAGCTCACCGCCCGCGGTCAGGCGGGGCACGCCGCCAAGGTTGTGGAGGGGAAGAAGAGCGCCATCCTGGACCTGGCGCACGCCATCATCGGGTTGGAGGGGCTGAATGGTCGCTTCGCGGGCGTATCGGTGAACATCGGCCAGGCGGCGGGCGGCATCGTCCCGAACAGCGTTCCCGAAGAGGCGTGGGCGGCGGTCGATGTTCGCTTCCCGAGCGCCGAAGGGCTCTCTTTCTTCCAATCCCATCTGAACGCGCTCATGGAAAGGTGTCGGGCGGCGGGGATGGCGCTGGCGGTCGAGGTCGTGAGCCGGACTCCGGTGATGGAGGCGACGGAGAAAAACAAGGCCCTCTACGCCGTGATCGCCGGCGCGGCCGGTGAAATGGGAATTTCCATCGCAGAGGAGTTCCGCGGGGGGGTCTCGGATGCCAACACCATCGCGGAGGCTGGAACGCCCGTGATCGACGGTCTCGGTCCGCTCGGGGACCACGACCACAGCGATCGGGAATACGTGATCCGGAAGAGCCTCTGCCAGCGGAGCACCCTGCTGGCCCTCTCCCTGATTGCCGCTTGGCGGCGGTACGAGGCGGGGACGCTCTTTCCCAACGGATAAGGTGAGGACGGAACCACAAGTGAGCGACTTTTTACGAGTTCATCAGGGTTGGCAGACGTATTACGGGAACATTCAGATCGAAATTGGGGGTAACGTGAGAGAGGAGGAGAGATAAGATGATGAAAAAGTATGTTATTCTGGTATGCATCTTCGTGTTTTTGGGTGCGGGTCTCGCGCTTGCGGCGACGCCGAAGAAGGGCGGGACGCCCGCGGCGGAACCGAAGAAAGAGGCTGCGGCGACACCGAAGAAGGGCGGGACGCTGGTTTACGGGCGGGGCGGCGACAGCGTCGGGCTTGATCCGGCCTATGAGACGGACGGCAACTCCTTCATGATCTGCGACAACATCCTCGAGGCGCTCGTCTTCTACAAGGACGAATCGACGGCCCTCGAACCGGGCCTTGCGACCTCGTGGGAGATCAGTCCCGACGGCCTGACCTACACCTTCAAGCTCCGCAAGGGGGTGAAGTTTCACGACGGGACGGCCTTCAACGCCGACGCGGTCGTCTTCTCCATCGGCCGGATGATGAAGAACCGCAACGTGAAGTTTTCCGGCAAAGGCTGGGAGATCCCCAAGCAGGAGCGTCCTCCCGAGTACTGGGTTTCGATGGGGATGGACGA
The DNA here is from genome assembly GCA_919902745.1 of Syntrophaceae bacterium. Classification (GTDB taxonomy): domain Bacteria; phylum Desulfobacterota; class Syntrophia; order Syntrophales; family UBA5619; genus UBA5619. The sequence goes on from CAKKRN010000231.1 coordinate 6,338, forward strand.
CACGGTCGACACGATCGAGGCGACGGATGAGTACACCGTCGTTTTCAAACTCAAGAAGGTTCAGGCGCCCTTCATCGCCAACATGGGAATGGATTTTGCGGACATCATCAGTCCGACCGCCTTCATGAAGGACCCGAAGGCATTCCTCCGCAATCCGGTCGGTACGGGCCCGTTCAAGTTCGTCAAGTGGGTGAAGGACGACCGGATCAACCTGGAGGCGAACAAGGAGTACTGGGACAAGGCCAAGGGGCCCTACCTGGACAAGCTGGTCTTCCGGGTGATCCCGGAGAATTCGGTCCGCTTCCTGGAGCTCAAGGCGGGCAACATCACCATGATGGATTTTCCGAACCCGGCCGATATCGAGATGGCCAGGAAGGACCCCAAACTCCAGCTCATCAGCCAGCCGGGGATGAACATCGGCTATCTGGGGTTCAACCACAAGAAGGAGCTCTGGAAAAATCTCAAGCTGCGCCTGGCCGTGGCCCATGCGATCAACCGCAAGGCGATCGTCGACAAGATCTACCAGGGGATGGGCGAAGTGGCCAA
>CAKKRN010000231.1:6983-8464 GCA_919902745.1 Syntrophaceae bacterium
TTCCAGCTCGGCTGGACGGGGGACAACGGCGATCCGGACAACTTCCTGGCCGTTCTGTTCGACGGCATGGAATCCGCCGCCGTCCGCACCCAGTGGCAAAACGAGGCCTTCCACAAGCTGATGGATGAGGGAAGGACGACCGTTGACCAGGGCAAGCGCGCCGAGATTTACAAGAAGGCGCAGCAGCTCATGTTCGACGAATGCCCGGTTATTCCGATCGCCCATTCGATCGTGATCTCTCCGGAATTGAAGAAGGTCCGGAACTTCAAGCTCCACCCCACAAACTCGGTCCGCATGAAGAGCGTGTGGCTGCAGTAAAGTTAAGGGACTAATGGGGACACCTTGCCGCAAGGTGTCCCCATTAGTCTCCGGATATCCCAGGATCGTGTCCCCGGATATTCCGGGGGAAACAGGTGTCTCATGACCGGTTTCATCATTCGGCGGATCCTGGCGGTCATCCCGACCCTGCTCGGGGTGACCGTCGTCATCTTCCTGATGCTGGCGATCACGCCCGGCGATCCGGCGGAGCTTCTCTTGGGCGAACGGGCGACGCAGGAATCGCTGGAGGCGATGCGGGAGTATCTCGGCCTGAAGGAGCCTCTCCACGTCCAATACGGCCTGTTCCTCAAGCGGATCGTCCAGTTTGACCTGGGGGAGACGATCTGGACACGGGAGAAGGTCTCCACGGAGATCAAGGAGCGGTTCCCGGCGACCATTGAACTGGCCGTGGCCGCCATGCTGATCAGCAGTTTCTTCGGGGTCATCCTCGGGCTGATCTCGGCGACCCGGCAGTACTCCTGGTTCGACTACATCAGCATGGTGGGCTCGCTGATCGGCGTCAGCATGCCCGTCTTCTGGCTGGCGCTGGTGCTGATGCTCGTCTTCTCGCTGACCCTCGGCTGGTTCCCGATGTCCGGGCGGCTGGGCATCGATACGAATCTTGAGGTGATCACCAATTTCTATCTTCTGGATTCCGTTCTCACCGGGAACGGGGAGGCCTTCTGGGACGCGCTGCGACACCTCGCCCTTCCGGCTTTTGCGCTCAGCACGATTCCGCTCGCCATCGTGGCGCGGATGACCCGCTCCTCCATGCTCGAGGTGTTCCGGCAGGATTACATCAAGACCGCCCGGGCGAAGGGGTTGAGCGAGTTCAAGATCGTCATGAAGCATGCCCTTAGAAACGGCCTCATCCCGGTCGTCACCGTCGTCGGCCTCCAGTTTGGAATCCTGATGGGCGGGGCGATCCTGACGGAGACGGTCTTCGCCTGGCCCGGCGTCGGAAAATGGCTCTTCGACGGGGTGGTGAAGCGGGACTATATGGTCATCCAGGGGGGGACGCTGCTGGTGGCGACCACCTTTGTTCTGGTCAACCTCGTGGTCGATTTGCTCTATGCGATCATCAACCCAAGGATCAGCGTGAGGTAGGCCGTGAACGAGACCGCACCCGCCAAAATGGGATGGGGACACCTTGCCGCAAGGTG
>CAKKRN010000231.1:8564-10338 GCA_919902745.1 Syntrophaceae bacterium
AGAGCGCCACCCCATCTTCGACCAGATCGAAAAGTTCCTGAAGAACAAAACTGGCGTCGCGGGGCTCATCATTATCGTCTTTTTTACACTGGCCGCGATCCTGGCGCCGTTGCTCACCCCGTACGACCCGAACGAGAACGCCCTCTACGACCAGCTCAAGCCGCCCGTCTGGGCGGAGGGCGGCGCTGTGAAGAATCCGCTGGGGACGGACGACATGGGCCGGGACCTGCTGACGCGGATGATCTACGGGGCAAGGGTGTCGCTGACCCTGGGGGTGGTGAGCGTGGGGATCGCCTTCCTCCTCGGATCGTTTCTGGGCGCGATCGCCGGCTACTACAAGGGGTGGCCGGACAGCCTGATCATGCGGATCATGGACATCATCCTCGCCTTCCCGCACATTCTCCTGGCGATCGTGATCGTCGCCTACCTGGGGCCGGGGCTCCGGAACGCGATGATTGCGATCGGGATCATCAACATCCCCCGTTTCGCCCGGATCGTCCGGGCGTCGGTCATGGAGGAGTACGGGAAAGACTACGTGACGGCGGCACGGGCGGTGGGGGCGGGGAATCGGCGGATCATCTTCAACGCGATCCTTCCGAACTGCCTCGCCCCGATCATCGTCCAGGCGAGCCTTGGCTTCGGCGCGGCGATCCTGGATGCGGCGGGCTTGAGCTTTCTGGGGCTCGGGGCCCAGCCCCCCATGTCGGAGTGGGGGGCGATGATCGCCCAGGGGCGGCAGCTCATCCTGCGCGCCTGGTGGGTGATGACGCTTCCCGGGATCGCGATCCTCTTCGCCGTTCTGGGCTTCAACCTCTTCGGCGACGGTCTGCGCGACGCGCTGGACCCGCGGCTGAGGGACTGACATGACGACGAACGGTCCTCTGCTCGAAATCCGGAATCTCAAGACCTTCTTCGACGTCCGGGGCGGCGTCCTGAAGGCGGTCGACGATGTCAGCATCGCCATCGCCGCGGGCGAGACCCTGGGGCTTGTCGGGGAGTCCGCCTGCGGGAAGAGCGTGACCGCGTCGTCCGTGATGCGTCTCATCCCGATCCCCCCGGGCCGGATCGCCGGGGGAGAGATCCTCTTCGAGGGGGTCGACATCCTGAAGCTCCGGGAGTCGGAGATGAGGAGGATCCGGGGAAAGTCGATCTCGATGATCTTCCAGGAGCCGATGACCTCACTGAACCCGGTATTCCCGGTGGGCGATCAGGTCTCCGAGGTGATCACGCTCCACGAGAAGCTCTCCGCCCGCGAGGCGCGCGATCGGGTGATCGAGGCTTTCCGCCTGGTGCGCATCCCGGCCCCCGAGTCGCGCATCAATGACTACCCCCACCAGATGAGCGGCGGGATGCGCCAGCGGGTGATGATCGCGATGGCCCTCGCCTGCAATCCCCGGCTGATGATCGCCGACGAGCCGACCACGGCGCTCGACGTGACGATCCAGGCCCAGATCCTCGAACTGATGAACCAGCTCAAGGCGGAGACCGGCGCCTCGATCCTCTTCATCACCCACGACCTCGGGGTGATCGCCGAGATGGCCCAGAAGGTCGCGGTCATGTACGCCGGGAAGATCATGGAGGTGGCGGATGTGGAGACCCTCTTCGCCGACCCGAAGCACCCCTACACGGTCGGCCTGATGAGCTCGATCCCGGTCCTCGGGATCGGGAAGAGGCAGCGGCGGCTGAGCACGATCCCCGGCGTCGTCCCGTCGCTCTTCAGCCTCGGGGCGGGTTGCCTTTTTCATGACCGCTGTGCGGATGTTTTTGAGCCGTG
>CAKKRN010000231.1:10438-14602 GCA_919902745.1 Syntrophaceae bacterium
GGGGTCAGCCTGGGGATCCTCCCCGGCGAGACCCTGGGCCTCGTCGGGGAGTCGGGCTGCGGTAAATCGACCCTCGGGAGGGTCATTCTCCGCCTGGAGGAGCCGACCCGCGGCGACATCCTCTTCCGGGGCGAGAGCATCCTCGGCTATGACGCGGAAAAGATGCGGGCGCTCCGCCGGGAGATGCAGATCATCTTCCAGGACCCATTCTCTTCACTCAACCCCCGCAAGAACGTCGCCCACATCGTCGGGGAGCCGCTCTTCGTCCACGGGATGACGGACCGGCAGCAGCGGGAGACCCGGGTCCTCGACCTGCTGGAGGTCGTGGGGCTGAAGAAAGAGCACATGCGGCGCTACCCGCACCAGTTCTCCGGCGGCCAGCGCCAGCGGATCGGCGTCGCACGGGCTCTGGCCCTGAACCCGAAGCTGATCATCTGCGACGAGGCGGTCTCCGCCCTCGACGTCTCGATCCGGGGGCAGGTGATCAATCTCCTCCAGGACCTCCAGAAGGAATTTGGCCTGACCTACCTGTTCATCTCCCACGACCTGAGCGTTGTGGAGCACATCAGCGACCGCGTGGCCGTGATGTACCTGGGAAAGTTAGTGGAGCTGACCGACTCCGAGACCCTCTACCGGATCCCGCTCCACCCTTACTCCCAGGCGCTGCTCTCGGCCGCACCCATTCCGGACCCGCGCAGAAAGAAGACGCGCGTGATCCTGACGGGGGATGTCCCCAGCCCGATCGCCCCGCCGCCGGGATGCCGCTTCCATACGCGCTGCCGCTACACAAAGGAGGTTTGCATGCGGGACGAGCCGCCGCTCCGCGAGGTGAACCCCAACCACTTCGCGGCGTGCCATTTCGCGGAGGCGCTGCCAGCCGCGAACGGATCGATTTGAACGGCTGGAATACGAACGGTTCCGGGAATCCGCGCTTTCTAATGCGATTTTGGTTTGTCTTTTTCCCGGATCGCATGTATGAACGTGCCATGCACGCACCCGGTGCATGACCTTATGAAACCGTTTTGGAGGAAATGAAGATGCCCCACATCATCGTCAAGCTTCATCCCGGAAGATCGGAGGAACAGAAGCAGCAGTTGACCGAAGAGATCGTCAAGGACGTGATGGCGATCGCCAAGTGCCCGGAGACCTCCGTTTCGGTAGCCTTCGAGGAAGTTTCACCGGCGGAGTGGCCGGAGAAGGTCTACAGGCCGGATATCCTGGAGAAGCAGCAGACCCTCTACCGGAAACCGGGGTACAAGAACCCCTTCGAATAGAAGGACGTTGCTCCACCTCACCAGATCAGAAAACGAACACATGTCACGCCCTTCCTGGTCGATCTGGGAGCGGATCTGCCCTTCAGCAGGGAAAAGGGGCGCGGTGATCAGCGGTTTCTGCCGCCGTACGTCCCACATTGGCAAAAAGAATAGGGAAAGGCAGATCTGTCCATGCGAAAATCAGCAGCGGGCTGATGCGGGAACGACACCCACCTGCATGTAGTCTGCAAGAGCATTTCTGTGTTTTGACTCAATTACAGCACCTACCTATCAATAACCTCTATCGTGTTGGGATCTTTCCGATTAGTGAAAGCGAGATTTTCGGCTCATGCGCTTTTATAGCAGCTTTCCTTTCGCAATGCGCAGGCGTGATCAAGGAAAAAATGAAATGTGCCGGTTATTGTTGCCACCTACGAGTCTACACAGGGCTGTATCACTGATGATCAATGAATACCGTTTGTACTGTTGAGTATGCCGTGATTTATTTTCTATTCAGTTCTCTTGTGCCTCGAATGAGGTATTGGACGAACGGGAGATTGCTGTTATGGTGAGTACAATGAGCAGATAACATCAATGAGTATCGATTGAGATCTGGTATTTTTGTCATGATTGATGATTTGCGGACAAGGAAGTTACAGATACGGTTGCACCTGCTTATCCTCACCACCGGTCTAAGATAGAAGGTGATAATTACGGTTTGCTATTAAAATAAATGCTAAGGGGCACGGCAGTTTTATACCGCGTCCCTCTTTGAGCGAATTATTTGGCGCATTATCGTTCGTTCCTTCTCGGGTAATAATTTATCACAACGCCAGACATGCTCGCGAAATCCTCAGTGAAGTTGACAATTGCATCTCCGCCAATTAAGGTGTAGTAACCTTAATAGGCGAGAACATCTTATCCGCGTCGGGTCTAGGGCCACCAGTGGCACATCCTATCACTAGTAATGCCAAAGCCAGAACTAACATCATCTTCACGTACGATTTCATATTCATTCCTCCTTTTTATTGTTTAGTTATTCTGCACCGATGCCTTCGCGCACAGGGCTGCGGCAATAATAACCTATCTACCAGAACGCACCGGGAGGGCCCGGCCGGTGCTGTCGTATGACTGTTGATGCCAGACCCGCTTGCCACCCCAGAAACTGAAGTTGGCAGCTGCGGAACCGCGTGTTTCTGATGCCCAAGGATAAAAACAAGTAATATCAATCAATTCGGTGGCAACATATATTGAATATGATGTATTGCAGGTCACTGGCCGGGATTTGCCCGCATCATATAGACCCCCCAGCTCATCCTGCGTCGGCATCCGCCAGTCCGTATAACCGCCGCCCCGGTAATTTTCGCAATAGCTCTTGGCATTCGCCCAGTTGATATTGCTACCGTTATCTTTTGCCGCCCACATCAGGTTCGTCCGCGTGTCCAGGACTGTCCCGTTGTCATAGGCGATGAAACGGCCATCTCTCTTAATCTCGTTGGCTGACGAGGCTGATGGCCTCGGCCCCATAGCAACTTCTTTTGTTTCACTCACGGCAGGACGAGACGGTTTTGGCTGCTCTCGCTTCAGGGCTTCCAGTTTCTCCCTCTCCTCGTCAAGTGCCCATTGCTTCTCCAGTAATTCTCTTTCCTGCGCTACTTTCTGCCGCTCGTCGTCAACCCTCTTGCTTTCTACGACCAGATCGCCTCCAACACCTGCCGAGTCATTGAAGTAAAACTTACCTTCCAGAGAGGACAACTCCCAAGGAATCTGTTTCCCTTGTGTCATCTTTCCCAGATCCTGCCTTACATTCTTGAAAACATCTTCAATCTGAATGCCCGGCTTTATCATGTGCTTCATCAAAGATCCGGCATAAGGACTGTTGCGACCGCTGCCGTCGGCGGCCACGTTGCCCGGACTTGTGGAATAGGATATCAGCGTCCCACGAGGTGCCGAGGAGATAATTGCCAAGCCGCGGCTGGCGGTCCGGAAACTCTTGCCAAAAGGATTGTCGCGGCAGGCATCAAGGATAACGATGTTCATGGGATTGCCAGCATTGCCCATCTCGTCCAGCACCATGTCTGCATCCACAGCCCGATATTTGACATCTGTTTCCCTATCAATCTTTACGCCGATAGGGAGCAGGAAGTTCTTTCCAGATATCTGAACGCCGTGACCGGCATAGAAGAACAAGCCGACGCCGCCTTTCTTTAGGCTGTTGCCAAAGTCACGAATAACGTCTTCCATATCCTGCTGTGTGGCATTCTTCTTCAGGATGACATCGAAACCGAGGCGCTTGAGGGCTGACGCCATATCATCTGCGTCATTGACGGGATTTCTGAGACTGCCGGTATTGTAACTGCTGTTTCCGATCACCAGGGCTGTCCGCCGCTCCGGGGAAGCAATCAATCCGGGTAAGACTTCTGCCGACTCCCTCTGGCTGGCATTGGTCTTGGGGATTTCGGGCGGCGTGGGTGACTCCCTCTTGATCTCAGGCGGCGAAGCTTTCTGTTTGATCGCAATCAATGAAGATGGGTAGATTAAAGCAAGTATAAACAGGACAAGGAAGATTCTTATAGGCATGGCTTGCATAGAAACATCCCCCTATTTAACAAACCGATATTTCTTATACTTCAACCATTACCAAATGGCAATTAGATGTTAAGGATTTCCGATTGAAGTCTTGCATTTTTATCAAGGCTGGCGGTTTGCGACTTTCAGAAGAAGGGTGTTTCACCCATGAACAGATAATCAGCAGTTAAGAGCCCGCACGTTTCAATCCGAAAGCAATGAACTCGCCCGACGAGTGTCACCGAAGCCTTGAAACTTTTGCCCGTTATCGAACATGGCAAGCTGTCAAGAAATCTTGGTATCGGTCATGCTATTGAGTCTCCTGGTCCGCCAGGTATGTTCG
>CAKKRN010000232.1 GCA_919902745.1 Syntrophaceae bacterium
ATCCCCTCCCAGATATGCCCCGTCAGAAGCATCAGGATGCCGGCGGGCGCCCAGATGATGGAGCAGCCGACCAACGGGACGATGGCCATCAGGATCATCAGAAGCCCCCAGATCAGCGCCCCCTCAACGTCCGTCACCAAAAAGACGATCCCCCCCAGCACCCCCTGGATGCCGCCGATGATCAGCGTTACCTTCAGCGTAGAGCGCGCCGTCACGATGAACCGTTCGTAGAGCAACTTCTCCCGCCCCATCCCCAGCGGAAGAATCTTCATCGCCATCCGGAGGAACCGGTCCCCGTCGCGGATGAAGAAAAAGAGCGTGTAGAGCATGATTGCGAATTTGATCAACAGGCCGAGGGTGTTCTGCGTCAGATCCGTCAGGTGGACGAAGATGTATTTCGTGATCCCTTGCACCACTTCGGTGGTCTTCGCAACCAACATCTCCTCGTTGATGTCGAACAGCTCGGCGATGGGATTGCCGGAGATCGCGTTGATCAGGTGCTGGAGATTCCGGTCCATGTGCTTCGCGTCGGGGCTCAGGGTTGCGTAGGTCCGGACGGATTCGTTGAAGACGAGCGTTCCGACGATCCCCGCAGGCAGCAGGATGATCAGCGCGATCAAGAGAAAGAGAATCGCCGTACTCAGGTTCGGGCGGTTCAGTTTCCCGTTGATCCTGAAGTAGAGAGGTCGGAAGACGCCGGCGATGACGGCGGCCCAAAAGATCGGGAAGAAAAAGGGCTTCAAAAGGTAGAGGAAAAGGATCGTCACCATTCCCAGGATGACGAAGAAAGGGATATTGTTCTCTTTCATGTTTCCCATCGCTTCAACGCCTCACGCGGTTTATCCCCTAAAAAACCGGATCGAATGCCCGACCGGCTGTATTGACTTCACCGCTCGTTCCCGTGCGTTCTCTATATATAAAATCGGAGGAGCGGCGTCAATGGGCGTAATAACATGCCGCCGTCCCGATATCATTCGTGGCGCTTGCCGGTGAGGCTCTCGATCTCAATCCGGATGATCGTCGTTTTGGCGAGGGTGTCGTCCGGGTAGGCGTAGGGTCCTTGCGCGCGGTAATGGTCCATGATCCGGTCCAGCGCGAATCGTTTCTCCGCGGGATCCTCAACGAGGATCGCCCGGCCAAATCCAATGACGCTTTCGTAGCGCGCCCCCCACCCGCACGACGCCGGCCCCTGTCGGATTTCCCGCAGAAAATCCATCTCGAAACAGACCCGGTCGTTCCGCCGGAGGATGTCGAGCTTCCGCCCCTCGGCAGCGCAGTGGAGAAAGAGGCAATCCTCCCCGAGACCGAAATTCATCGGGACGACATAGGGCGTCCCGTCGTCGCAAAGCCCGATCCGACAAACGAGCGCCTCCTCCATAATCGCCCGGATCGCCGATTGATCGCTTATTTCCCGATTTGCCTTCCGCATCTGTTACCCCTCCTTGATTCCACCGGACATTGCAGGCGCATAATAGAACAGACGGCCGGACATTGGAAGGTGGGAACAACAACCTTTTTTAGGTTCATCGGTTTAAGTGTACGTGTCTAAAATGTCTTTCTGTAGTCAATGATTGATGGATTTTGAGAATTATGCAAGATTATCAATGGTAATCGTTGTGATATTGTGGCACCATCGGGAAACTAGGCGGCAAACGGAGAAAACAAACATCAACCTGTATATCGGAAGAAACCGATCTACTCGACTCAAATTATCTGCATGAGGGCAACGGAGTCCAGGAAGCGGCCGTCCTCATAATTTTCCAAGAGGACTACGAGGACTCCGGGGCTATTCTGCAGCTGGCAAGACCCTACATGATCACCCTTGCGGTAAAGGTCAAGGTCGTAGCCGAAAAGAAGTAAGGAGCCAGATCAAGGAGAAAGATACGAATATGCGGTTGCAAAAATTCAAGATCAACGCCCTTTTATCTTGCACGATCCTGCTTTTTGTTTTTCATACCATGGGCTGCGGCGGCAGCGGTGGGAGCAGTCTCGCCACATCCGTTACCGTATCGGGCGCCGTGACTTTTGACTTCGTTCCTGCTGATAAAGTGTCAGGGCTTCTTTATACAAACACCTCAAAAAAACCAGCGCGGAGGGTCCTTGTGGAAGCAATCTCTGACTCTTCCGTTCTGGCATCAACAAGTACAAACGACGCAGGCGGCTACAGTGTCTCGGTACCGATTAATACGATCATCAAGATCAGGGTCAAGGCGCAAATGCTGAAAACGGATTCTCCCTCCTGGGATTTTCAGGTTGTGGACAATACCAACAGTAAAGCTCTTTATACCATGGACAGCGCCCCTTTCGACACAGGCGGCGTAAATATCTCCGGTAAAGATTTAAATGCCTCTTCCGGCTGGGGAGGGACTGGATACACGGCGACGAGGGCGGCTGCCCCCTTTTCAATTTTGGATACGGTATTCAAAGCCGTCGAAAAGATTAAATCGGCGGCTCCCGCTGTTACGATGCCGCAGCTTTTAATCAACTGGAGCATCAATAACAGACCGAAGATAGGCGATCCATCCGCAGGAGAGATTGATACATCCCATTATAACCCAACGGAGAATCAGATTTATATTCTCGGGAAGGAAAATGTCGATACGGACGAATTCGACCACCATGTCGTTGCCCACGAATGGGGACATTATTTTGAAGCTAATTTTTCCAGAAGCGATTCCTTGGGCAACGATCACGGTCCGGGTGAAAAACTTGATCCGAGAGTGGCCTTTAGCGAGGGATTCAGCAACGCCTTCAGCGGCATGGCCATTGAAGACCCGAATTACGTTGACACAATGGGAGCAAAACAGGGAACGATCCGCGTGTATATGAATTTGTCGGACATAAATGGAGATCCTGCTTCCATCGGCTGGTTCAGTGAAGACTCCGTGCAGTATATTCTTTATGCCCTCTATCGCAGCAATATGGGCTTCAATCCGATTTATGACGTCCTCGTCAACGGGCAAAAAACGGCCAGTTCCTTCACGACGATCTATTCGTTTATTTCCTTCTTAAAAGCGAATAACCCTGCTTATCTGACAACGATCGATAATCTCCTGACGGCAAAAAACATCACAACAACTGCGATTGACGAATGGGATAGCACGGCGACCGAAGCAAATAACGGCGGCAATGCCAATACCTTGCCTGTGTATAATAAATTGATCGCAGGCGCAGCGCCTTTCCAGATATGCGTAGACGATAAATTCGGGATTCCCAATAAGCTGAAGAACAGGAGCTTTATCTATTTCGAGATAGCATCGAATGGAAACTATACTATCCATGCAGACGTTGTCACCGTCGGCGGCGTTCCCAACATCCGCTTAACCTCCAAAGGCCAGGATGTAGATAGTGCGAATAACAGCACAACCGGGCCGGCTTCATTGACGGAAACGCTGACGCCGGGAATCTATGTCGGCGAAGTTTACGATTACAGACATTTAAGCACAAATCATACATCAATCACCGGCGAGGTTTGCTTCAACGTCAAGCTTTATTAATGATTCCTGAGATATAAGAAAAAGAAAGATAGCCATTATGAAACGCACAAACAATCACTTGGGAGGTCGGGGCTAATCATGAAGATTACCGATAAACGTTCATTTAAAAAGCATTGGTTATGGCTGTCAATGGTCTGTCTGCTTGTGCTTTCATGGCAGTGTGTCTTTGCGGGAGAACCCGGGTTCGCAATCTGCAAAAAGATGTCTTATAAGGGGAAGCCGTCAGCACCGATCTCCATTTCCTATTCGGTCCCGGCGCAAAACAGCGTAGGAGACAGCATACCCGTGACCATAACCATTCAAGTCCTTTCTGACGTCGACAGCTTGAAGTTAGAAGCCATAGCCGAAGAGGGGCTGCGCTTGCTGCCTTCAGGACCCTATGAAAGGTCTTACGGCAGTCGTCCGCGCAATGCAGCTCTCTCGGAAACCGTTACGGTTATTCCGTCCCAGGAAGGCAGGCTATATCTGAATGTATTTGTGACCGGAGTCTTCAATGGGAAAAAAATGGGACACACCAGATCCATCCCTCTGAACGTGGGAACGACAAGCGCAAAAACGCTGAAAAAGTCTAACCAGGTGACGACAGACTCGAAGGGACAGAAAATTGTCATCATGCCGGCGGAAGAAAAGACGACTGAAAAAACAAAGTGACGTTCAACGTTCATACATAACACTCCCCCAAAACTGGACAGCTGAATAAGGTGCATGTTAGGTTGCCGGAAGAGAGACGGAGGAAGGAAGGGATGGCAAGCATCATACGGAACCCTTCAATTTTTGCTAAAACCGGAGGCCAGTTGCCTCTTGACTTTCCATTGGCATAAGAATACTTTCAAAATAAAGGGGCTCTTCATAGCTCAGTAAATCCATCGACCCTTCCCTTAACCTTTCTGGAGACCGTGCCATGAAAAGGATTTGTCGGAAGCTGCCAATACGATGCCTTCAGGAGGGCCTCCATACCTTTCTGGAGGCTTGTGTATTTTAGATCTCAATAAAGGCGAAGACACGAAGTCAATGTCTTTTCTATGTCTTTTTTTATATCATCACTGAACGGTCTTTTTCTAAGGAAGCGTAGACGTATCAATTTTCCACTCTAACCAAATATTATCATTCATTTAAAAGGAGGGAAACCAAGATACGGAAAAGAAAATTTTATGCGTTGAAACCATTGTGTTCCCGCTGGCTGACATTGACCATTCTTCTGATCGCCATCGCCATCGGCGGGCTGGGATGTTCTTCCAGCGACACATCCCCCGCGCCATCTACGGTAACAACCACACGCGACGCCAAAGGTGTGTGGTTCATTGCCGGTTCGGAGCAGGACAGACTATATAATGTATT
>CAKKRN010000233.1 GCA_919902745.1 Syntrophaceae bacterium
ACGCCGCTGTCCTTGGAGGCGGCGATTCGATATATGGCGAGCCGGGCGGCCTCGATGTAGACCTTCATGTCGGCGATCCGGTTCTGGATGGACTGAAACTCCCGGATGGGCCGGTTGAAGGCCCGCCGCTGATTCGCATAGCGGGCGCAGCTCTCCAGCATGAAGGTGTGACCGCCGAGGAACGGGGCGATCAGGGTGCTCCGGTCCCACTCCACGCCTCCCAGCGCGATCAGCCAGCCGTTCCCCTCGCCCCCCAGGCAGTTCTCGGCGGGGACCTCGCACTCCTCGAGGAACACCTCCGAGGTTGCGGACGCCCGGCAGCCCATCTTGTGCATCGGCTTTCCGGTGGAGATCCCCGGGAAGCCCCGCTCCACGATGAAGGTCGTGATCCCCTTGTGCTTCTTCTCCTTGTCGAGGGTCGCAAAGATGATGAAAACCTCGGAGAGGGGGGCGTTGGTGATGAAGGTCTTCGAGCCGTTCAGGATGTATTTGTCCCCCTTCCGGACCGCCGTTGTGGTCAGCGCCGCGGCGTCGGAGCCGCAGCCCGGTTCGGTGAGCCCCATGCAACCGATCCATTCCCCGGTCGCCAGCTTCGGGAGGTACTTCTCCTTCTGCGCCTCCGTGCCGTGCTGCAGGATGTTGGCCGCGCACAGATAGGTGTGGGCGCCCCAGGCGAGGATGTGGCCGCCGTCCACGCCGGCATGGCCGACCGCCTCGCCGGCGAGGCAGCAGGTGACGAAATCGGCCCCCGCCCCGCCGTACTTTTCCGGCACGGGAAGGCCGGGAAGTCCCATCTCGCCGAACTTCCGCCAGACATCGAAGTTAAATTCCCCCTTCAGATCGGCCTCCTCGCACAGGGGGGCGATCTGGCTCTTCGCAAACCGATAGACGGTCTCCCGGAACATCCTCTGTTCGTCGCTGATCGAGAAATCCATAAAGGCTCCTCTGTTAATCTCTAGACATGAACCAAGCCCAGACGCGCCCGACACTCCTCAATGGTGGCCACCTGCCGCCCCTGATCGCGGACCATCCGGGCGGCCTTCTCCACCAGCTCGCCGTTGCTCTTGGCCATTGCCCCGGACGAGAGGTAGAAATTGTCCTCCAGCCCCACACGGACGTTTCCGCCCAGGGCGATCGCCGCCGCCACCATCCGCCACTGGTCGTCGCTGATCCCGATCACCTCCCAGTCGCTCTGCGGGGGAAGCAGGCGGGCTTGCTGGACGAGGGTTTCCACCGTCGGCGGGATGCCGCCGAGGACCCCCATGATAAGGCTGTATTGATACGGCGGCGCGAGAAGGCCCATGTCAATGAGGGGGAAGCTGTTGCCGATATGGCCCGAATCGAAGCACTCCATCTCCGGCTTGACCCCGCACTCCTTCATCGCCGAGACCAGGGCGATGATCTCGGCGAAGGGGTTGGGGAAGACAAAGTCGAAGACGAACTTCTTCTTCACCGGATTGTACTTGGCGTAGTTCATGGAACCCATGTTCAGGGCGGCGATGGCCGGTCGGATCGTCGTCACGGGGGCCATTTTCGTCTCCACGGGGATGCCAATGGCGCCGGTGGAAAAGTTGATGATGATCGGACAGGCCGCCGTCACCGCGTCATAGATATTCCGGTAATCGGCCACCTCGTACGAGGGGGTCCCGTCGGGCTTTCGCGCATGGATGTGGACGACGGCGGCGCCGGCCTCACAGGCCCTTTTCGCCTCGGCGGCGTACTCCTCCGGGGCGTAGGGGATCGCCGGACACTGGGCGCGGTTGGCCACCACGCCGGAGAGGGCGCAGGTGATCATGCAGGGGCGTTCGAAATTGAAGTTATCCTTGATCCATAACGAGCTCACGGCAGCCTCCTTTTCTGTTCATAATTTCAAGACGTGGTTTGAAATCATGATCCCTCCGCGCGCGGGATCGGATTTCAAAGTTGCGCAATGCTCCCGGTTTATCTCCCCGTGAAGAGTGGTTTTCTTTTTTCAAGAAAAGCGGTGATCCCTTCCGCGGCGTCCTGTGTGGCGGCGACCTTGCCCAACTCTTCGCAGAGGTGGTCCAGCGCCTCTTCGAAGGGGAGATCGGCCATCTTGTAAAAGGCCCTTTTCCCCATCGCGACCCCGAGCGGGCTCTTCTCCGCAAGGCCGCGGAGAGACTCCTCGACCGCCTCATCCAGTTTTTCCGGCGGAACCGCCCGGGTGATGAGACCGATCCGCTCCGCCTCCGGGGCGGGGATGCGCCTCCCCGTGAGGACCATCTCCATCGCCTTCTTCCGCCCCACGTGGCGGTAGATCAACGCCCCGATCATCATCGGGAAGATCCCGACGTTGACCTCGGGGGTGCTGAACCAGGCGTCCTCCCGGGCGATGACGATATCGCAGCTCAGCATGAACCCCATCCCGCCGGCCAGGCAGGGGCCGTTTACCCGGGCGACCAGGGGCTTGCCCATCCGGGCCATCCTTTTCAGGAGCAGGGCGTAATTGCGCGCCCCCGCCTCGACATCCCCGCCGCCGGAAAGGGCGGAGGCCAGGTCGGCCCCGCTGCAGAAGGCCTTTTCGCCTGCGCCGGTGAAACAGAGGGCGCGAATCGCCGGGTCCGCCTCGGCCTCCTCCAGGCGGTTCATGATCTCCCCCATCATCTCCCGGCTGATGGCGTTGCGTCGGGACTCCCGGTTGATCGTCAGCCAGGCCGCCTCTCCGTTGATCTGGTAGAGAAGTTCAGACTCCATGTTGCTCCTCCTCAGCCGGTTCAATTTCCAGGAGGATCTCTCCCGGCATCACCTGGGCGCCGACGGCGACATGGATCTTTTTCACCGTCCCCCGATACGGCGCGGTCAGGGTGGTCTCCATCTTCATCGCCGACAGGACGATCAGGGACTGCCCCCTGTTGACCAGGTCCCCCTCGGCGGCCAGGATGCGGATCACCGCGGCCGGCATGGGCGGCGTCACCTGCCGGGATTGATCGTCCGGTCCGCCCCGCCGCCGCGGCCGCCGGTCGTCGGCGCCGGGCTCTTCGACCAGATAGGTCTCCCCGTCGATGGAAATCCAGGTTTCGCCCTCCCGTGCGGCCAGACAGGCCCGGATCGGACGCCCGTCGACATCGAGGAGCCATTCGTTGTCGTTGATTGGGAGCCACCGGAGGCGGTATTCCCGTCCGTCGATGCGGGCCGTGTGACCCTCGCCGGAGGGGAGGGGGGCGATGGTCAGGGATTTTTGTTCCTTGTTGACGAGCAACGGGAATTCCATCTTTTTCTCCTTACAGTCGGAAGGTCTTACAATGACCAGCCGCCCAGGGTTTCCCAGGGGGACGGAAAGTGGTCCCTTTCGCTCCCCGTTCCGGATGGGACGGCTTTGCGGGGGGAGAGCCGGGAGGCCGCGTAGGCCAGGCAGGCGAGGTCCGCCCGGCTCATGGAGGGTTTCCAGCCGGCGAAACGCTCATCGATCAGACGGGTATGGGTCTCCCCGCTGCGGAACGGGTCCGATCGGATCACCTCCAAAAGAAATTCGACCGGGGTCCTGACCCCCAAAACGACATATTCGCTCAGGGCGCGGACCATCCTCTCGATCGCCCCCGGCCGGTCCCCGGCGTGGACGATCAGTTTGCTCAGGATCGGGTCATAGGCCGTGGGGACTGTAAAACCGCTGTAAATCCCCGAGTCGACCCGGATCCCCGGCCCGGCCGGCTCCTTGAGGTAGAGGATCTCCCCCGGCGAGGGGATGAAGCCCCTTTCGGGATCTTCGGCGTAGATGCGGCACTCGATGGCGTGACCCCGCGGCTGGATCTCCTCCTGCCGCCAGGAGAGGGGCTCTCCGGCGGCGATCCGGATCTGTTCCCGGACCAGGTCGATGCCGGTGACCATCTCGGTGACGGGATGTTCCACCTGCAGCCGGGTGTTCACCTCCAGAAAGTAGAATCGGCCTTGGGCGTCCAGCAGAAATTCCACGGTGCCCGCGTTGACGTAGCCGGCTGCCCGGGCGGCGTTGACCGCCGCCTCTCCCATCGCCTCGCGGAGCGCCCGGCTCAGGGCGGGCGAGGGAGACTCTTCGATGATCTTCTGGTGGCGGCGCTGGAGTGAGCATTCCCGCTCGCAGAGGTGGACGATGTGGCCGTGGGCGTCGGCCAGGATCTGTATCTCCACGTGGCGTGGCCTTTCCAGGTATTTTTCCAGATAGAGGGCGCCATTGCCGAAGGCGTTTTGGGCCTCGCTCGTTGCCTCGTCGAAGGCATCCTTCAGCTTCTCCGGGTCGGAGACGACCCGCATCCCCTTGCCTCCCCCCCCGGCGGCGGCCTTCAGCAGAACCGGATAGCCGATCTCCCGGGCCTGTCCGGCGAGGTTGTCCGGATTCTCTTCCGTTTCCGTCATCCCGGGGATCACCGGTACGGCACTATTTAGCATGAGGGTCCGTGCGGTCGTTTTATCGCCCAGGGAGCGGATCACCGCGGCGGGGGGGCCGATGAACCGGAACCTCTCTGCTTCGCACCTCTCGGCAAAAGCGCCGTTTTCCGCCAGGAAGCCGTAGCCGGGATGGATCGCCTCGGCGCCGCAAGCCCTGGCGGCGCCGATGATCTTTTCGATGTTCAGGTAGCTTTCCCGCGGTTCCGAACCGCCGATGAATATCGCCTCGTCGGCGGTTTGCACATGGAGGGCGCTCCGGTCCGCCTCGGAATGGACGGCCACGGCGGCGATCCCCATCTCCTTGCAGGTTCTCATGATTCGGACGGCGATCTCGCCGCGGTTGGCGATCAGTATCTTCCTGAACATGACACCTCCCCCTACATGCGGAACAGCCCGTGACCCTGGGGGCCGCTGTGAATGGGACCGTTGAGGGAGGCCGAGATGGCCAGCCCCAGAACGTCCCTCGTCTTTGCCGGATCGAGTATCCCGTCGTCCCAGAGGTTGGCCGTGGAGTAGTAGGCGTTGCCCTCCTTCTCCGCCATCGCGATGATCGGCTCCTTGATCGCCTTGACCATCTCTTCGGCGAGGGGGGGCTGCCCCTCCCGGGCGAGCTGGTCGTTTTTCACGGAGATGAGCACGTTGGCCGCCTGTTCGCCCCCCATGACGCCGATCTGGGCGTTGGGCCACATCCAGAGGAAGCGCGGCGAGTAGCCCCGGCCGCACATCCCGTAGTTGCCGGCGCCGAAGGAGGCCCCGACGATGACGGTAAACTTGGGGACCGTGGCGGTGGCCACGGCGTTGACCATTTTGTGGCCGTCCTTGGTGATCCCGCCCCGTTCATACTCCCGGCCGATGATGTAGCCGGTGATGTTCTGGAGGAAAATGAGCGGGATGCCGCGTTTGTCGCAGATTTCGATGAATTGTGTCGCCTTCAGGGCGCTGTTGGAAAAGAGGACCCCGTAATTGCCGAGAATCCCCACCGGGTAGCCGTGGATATAGGTCCAGCCGCAGACGAGGGTCGGGCCGAAAAGCGCCTTGAATTCCAGGAATTCGCTGCCGTCGACGATCCGGGCGATCACTTCGCGGATGTCGTAGAGGGTGCTCAGGCTGCGGGGGACGATCCCGTAGAGTTCCTTCGGATCGTACAGAGGGGGGCGGGGAGGGCGGGTGGAGAGCCGGGATTTACCCGGGTCTGGGAGCCCTTGGACGATGTCCCTGATGATCTGGAGAGCGTGGGCGTCGTCTTCGGCCCAGTAGTCGGAAACGCCGCTGTCGCGGCAGTGGAGATCGGCGCCGCCCAGCTCTTCCGCCGTCACCACCTCGCCCGTGGCGGCCCGAACTAAGGGGGGGCCGCCGAGGAAGATCGCCCCGGTCCCCTTCACATGGACCACCTCGTCGCTCATCGCCGGGATGTAGGCGGCCCCGGCCGTGCAGAGGCCCATCACAGCGGTAATCTGCGGGATCCCCATCTTGCTGATGATTGCCTGGTTGTAAAAGATACGACCCCCGTCGTCCGAATCCGGAAACACCTCGGACTGCAAGGGGAGATACGCCCCGCCGGAATCGACCAGGCTGATCAGGGGCAGGCGGTTTTCCATGGCGATCGTCTGGCACCTGAGGGCTTTTTTCACCCCCATCGGATAGATGGTGCCCCCCTTGATGGTGGGGTCACTGGCCGTGATCAGCACTTCCCGGCCATGGATGACGCCGATGACGACCACGCTCCCCGCCCCGTGAACCCCTTTGTCGTACATGTCATAAGCGGCCAGTGGGGCGATCTCCAGGACAGGGGTGTTTTTGTCCAGGAGCAGCTCCAGTCTCTTGCGCACGGGAAGCTTGCTCTGTTCGGCCAGGCGTGCCAAGGCCTTCTCCGATCTCACCTCCCGGGCGATCCGGAGATCCTCGTTGAGACGGGCGACCATCGCCTCCATACGGCCGTAGTTTTCCAGATACTGGGGATCTTTCTTGTCCACTTTCGTTTCGATCGCTTCCATAGGTCGCCTTTCCCTTAAAAAGAATCTCTATCCCGTCGCCGCCCCGTGGAGAAACACCTGGATGATGCCGTCGATGATCCGCTTTTCCCTGCCCGGGGTCAGCGTCTCTTCTCCGAGGATCATGACGGACAGAAAGGTATCGATGGCGCCTAAGAAGACGTACGTGAGGTAACGGGCCTGGATGTCGCTGCGGAGAAAGCCATTCGTCTGTCCCTCCAGGATGATCTCCCGGCAGAGGGCGAAAAGCCCGTTGAATTTGTCCCGGCCCTTGCTGTGGGCATGATAGACAAATCCCCGGGAAACCTCGGTAATGAAGATAGAGATCTGATTCGGCTCGTTTGCGTAGACGCTGAGGAGGTAGCGGATGATCCCGATGAGCTTTTCATCGGTGGGCATGGGGCTCTTCTTCAGCGCCTCCAGCTTGTTGTAGAAACCCGTCCACCACTCCTCCACGATGGCGTCAAAGAGTTTTTCCTTGTTTTCGAAATAATGGTAAACCAGCCCGTAGGACATCTCCGCCTCCCGCGCGATGTCCGCCATGCGGGTGTCGGCGTACCCCTTTCGGCTGAAGACCTTCAGCGCGGCGTCGATGATGATCCTTTCACGGTCCGGTTTATCCATGACCGCCCCGTAACAGGTATTGATTGACATGTCAATCAATATCTCCCATCACGCTTTATGCTCTCGAAAAAAGTCCAAGTATCCACTTTTCTGTCATTCCCGCGAAGGCGGGAATCTAGATGTGGGGTTCGCTAGCGAAGCGTAACGCACCGAAACAAACGGTGCGTCAAGACGGACCCGACATAACTGGTGAATGATCTTGATTCCATGCGTTAAAATTCCTTGATTTTCATTATCGATTGGTATATCAGTTAAACAACGTATTTTTATAACCGATATGCCGGTGAATGAAGAATGAACTCTGAAAAGATCAAGGAAATTCTGAATGCTTACAACAAATTCTGGACAACCGGTCTGATCGAGGCGGGGATCGAGCGGACCGTTCTGGCGGACTGCCTGCGGCAGATCGATACCAAAGAGACCATTGTCCTGAAGGGCATCCGCCGCAGCGGCAAATCCACGCTGATGGCGCAGGTCATCCAACATCTCCTTCGGAGCGGTGTCTCCCCTTCATCCATTCTTCGGGTCAATCTGGACGAGCCTCTTTTCGCGGCGGATTATTCCATCGACCTGCTGGAACGGCTCTACCGGACCTATCGCGAATCGATCAACCCGGCCGACCGCTGCTATCTGTTCCTCGATGAGATCCAGAATGTCCCGGGATGGGAACAGTGGGTCCGGGGGCGCAGCGAGACGGAAAACATCAAGATCTTCGCCACCGGATCGTCCTCCCGCGTCCTGAGCCCGGAAATCGGGACGAAGCTGACCGGCAGGCAGATTTCCTTTACCATCTTCCCGCTTTCGTTCAGCGAGTATCTGCGTTTTCAGGACTTGGACATCGATACGGAACAGGAATACCGCACACGGAAACCGGTAGTCCGCAAGTCGTTTACCGACTATCTCCGGTATGGCGGTTTCCCCGAGGTGGCCCTGAAACCGGATCCGGAGGACAAGGATCTTCTCCTTAAACATTACTTTGAGGATATCGTTTACCGGGATGTCGTTTCCCGCTATCAGATCAGGGATACGCTGACCTTGAAGAATCTGGCCGTTTATCTTCTCGCCAACATAGGCAATCTCACCAGCGTCACGAAGCTGAAGAACAATTTCGGCATCTCCCAGGACAAGGTCGAAAATTACTGGTCGGCCCTCGTGGAGAGTTATCTCCTTTCCCCGCTCCTGAAATTTTCGTACTCGGCCAAGATCCGCGCCCGGGCCGGTTTCAAGGTTTATGCCGTGGATACGGGTGTCCGGAACAGGATCGCCTTCTCCTTTTCCGGCGACACCGGCCGCCTTGTCGAGAATGTGGTCTTCAACCATTTACGTCAGGTCCATGAGGAGATCTGCTATGAAACGAATGGCCATGAAACGGATTTTCTCGTGAAGGAGGGGACGGCCGTTACCCGCCGCATCCAGGTCTGGTACGGGGATCCGGCGGAAACCGAGATTCCGGCAAGGGAGTCGGCGCCCTTTGCGAAAAGCTTTGCCGCCGCCGCGGGAGGAGAAAATTTGATCCTGACCAATGATCTGGAGGGCGAAATCACCATCGGATCGGAAAAGGTCCGCTCTCTGCCCGTCATCAAATTTTTGTGCGGCTGGGTGTGATCTGCTCAGTGGCGGGAGGCTTGTTCTTGCGGGCACGATGACATTGCTCCAAGAAAATGAATTGCTTTATATTTAATGTGTTTAATGCTAATGTTTTACCAAAGATATTGTATGTAATGGCAACGAATTTAAGGAGGCGTTCAAATGGGACAGGTAAACGTTCTGGATCGAATCACGGTTCATCCGGATGTCATGGTGGGCAAACCTACCATCAGGGGAATGCGCATCACGGTTGAACAGATTCTCAAGGCTATGGCCAACGGAGTCCCAACCGACCAGCTTCTCGACGACTATCCGGAGTTGGAAAAAGAAGACATTCGAGCCGTCCTTCTTTATGCTTCACAGTTGGTTGATGAAGAGCGAGTGTTTGCTGTAGGTTCCAATTAATGTACTTCCGGGAGGCGCATGAAATTCCTGCTGGACGTGGGCGTCGGTAAGAAGGTCGAAAAATGGCTGCGGGAATACGGATTTGATGTTCTGTCGGTCAGGGATATTGACCCTCGTGCCAAAGATTCGCAGATATTGCAATGGGCCGTTGAGCGTCAGCGGATGATCATCACAATGGATAAGGAGCTTGCGACATGTTTCGAGTGGACGTAAACAACAAGCAACTCATCGAGTTGAAGCTCACGGGTTTCTATGAGCTGGGCCTGAGAGAGCGTTTCGACATTCAAGAATGGATCGAGAAGTCACCAACCATTCTTGGCGAAGAGTTGCTGGTAATAGGCAAGGAAGTTATCTTGCCATCCGGCAAACGGCTTGATCTGCTATGCGTAGACAAGGCGGCCGCTCTGGTGGTTGTAGAGCTTAAGCGCGACGATTCTGGAGCGTCTGTTGAGTGGCAAGCAATAAAGTATGCATCCTACTGCTCAAATTTTCTGCCAGAGGAAATATTCAGGCAGTACGCCGGATATCTTGATAAGGCAGAAGCCGATGCGGCTAAGGCCATTGAAGAATTTATTGACGGCGACATAGAGTCGCTGAACTCCGATCAGCGCATTATTCTCGCATCGAAAGAGTTCAACTCTGAAGTGATATCGGCTGTTCTATGGCTGCGCGAGTTCGGGGTCAATATCCAGTGCACAAGGCTCGCGCCCTACGTTGACGCTGATGGCGGCTTGTTTATCAAGCCGGAAACGATCATTCCTCTTCCTGAAGCTAAGGACTATATCGAGCGAAAGGAAATTAAGCAGCGGAAAGTCGCAGCAGCGCCCGGGGAATGGACTGGGAACTGGTTCGTGAATGTTGGCGAAGGGCCGCATCGAACGTGGGAAGACAACCTCAAATTCGGCTTTATCGGCGCTGGGCAGGGAAAGCACTATTCTTCTGCGTTGCATCGCCTGTCTGTCGGCGACAAAATCTACGCATACATGAGGGGACTTGGCTATGTCGGCTTTGGTGAGGTCACAAGTCCCGCTGTGATGATCCGAGATTTCATATTGCCTGACAGCAATATTCCTTTGCTAGAGGCTGGTCTTAAGGCGGCGATGCCGGACGAAAACTCTGACGACGAACAGCTTTCCGAATGGGTTGTCGGTGTCAGATGGATCAATACTGTCCCTAAATCACAGGCAAAAACATTTACTGGCGTGTTCGCAAATCAGAACGTCGTTTGCAAACTAAGGCACGAACAGACGCTTAAGTTTGTGCAACGTGAATTCGGGAAGTGAAGTCTAACCATGCGTTCCACACGACGTCCATATCACCGCTTCGCGGTGCCCCGTGCGCGGGTTAACTTGGGCGTCAGCATTTCTATCGATAATCTTCGAAAGTTCCAATTATTACCTACCGTTTGTTTGTAGATACCGTAGGATCCGCCCTCTGCCCGTGATCAAATTTTTGGTGCACCTCCCTGCGACAAGCCGCGGGTAGGTGCACCGACGGGATTTTCAATACAGACGCCCCGGAAGCAATGCTCACGGGGCGTCTGTCCATTTCCAAAAGAGCCAATGGCGGCTCAGCATGTAGCATGTAGGGTGGATTAGCGAAGCGTAATCCACCTTTAAAGTCGGTGCGTTACGGATTGCGCCTAACGCACCCTACGGGCTATGGGCTGCAGCGGTGTATACGATTAGTCCATGCCCCCCTGTTTATTCTTGACTTCAAACCACCGTTTCTCTTAATATCAAGTAGAAGGATATTTTTAAATGCAGGGAATTTTTAGGAGGTGACAAATGGTTCGGATGCAGGTCTACCTGACCAAAGAGGATCAATCGAAAATTCAATGGCTTGCCTGTGAGACCGGGAAGACGAAGAGTGAGCTGGTGCGACAGGCCATTGAGCGTTTTGTTGGTCAATTTCGCGAAGAGGATCGTAAAAGCTTCTTGCGCCAGGCAAAGGGGCTCTGGAAAGACCGGACGGATTTGCCTGATTTTGCAGCTATAAGACGCGAACTTGATCGTATGTCTCTTCACGGGAGATGATGCATGGCTGACCAGGTGCTACTGGATACTGATGTTCTGATTGACTATTTAAGAGATTACGATGCCGCTGTTGCATACCTTGAGGGTTTGTCCCAGCCGCTGCTTGTTTCAGTAATTACGGTGGCTGAATTATATAGCGGCGTTCGGGAAGGGAAGGAACGCAACGTTTTGGACCAGTTCATGCGCGCCTTCGACAAGATTCCCATTGATGATAATATCGCGATGAAAGCAGGGCTTATCCGTCGTCAGTATGGCCCCAGCCATGGGATCGGCCTTGCTGACGCATTGGTTGCCGCAACGGCAGAAGTGAATAATGCAAAGGTGGCAACGCTGAACAAAAACCATTTCCCGATGATTAAAACCGTTGTACCCTACCAAAAAGCTTAGTGAAATTCTTTAATCTCTCCGGGTCATATTCCCCGAAGCTTGCTTCGTTCCTTGCCGTCTTGGATACCCCGCAGCTTGCTGCGGGGAGGTTCATTACAGACGCCCCGGAAGCAATGCTCACGGGGCGTCTGTCCATTCCCAAAAGAGTCAATGGCGGCTCAGCGGCCGGCCTACTTCCCCGCCTCCTTTTTCAGCGCCTTGACCATGTCCGTCTTCTCCCAGGGATAGTTGTCCATAAAGAGGGTCCGCGGGATACGGCGGTAGATGTTGCTGTTGAGAAGGTCGAAGCGCCGGATCATCCCGGCGGGGGTCAGGTCGAAGAGCTTTTCGATGATTCCCTCCAGTTTCTTGTCGGTGATCTTGCCCGTGCCGAAGGTGTTCACATAGATCGAGAAGGGCTTCGCCATGCCGATCGCGTAGGCGAGCTGGACCGAACACTTCGCGGCCAGACCCGCGGCGACGATGTTCTTCGCGACGTAGCGCGACCCGAAGGCGGCCGAGCAGTCCACCTTCTCCGGCGACTTGTTCACGACGGCGCCGCCGCCGAGCTGGGCGCCGGGGTAGCCGCCGTAGAACTGGACGACTAACTTCCGGCCGGTGACGCCGGAATCCGCTGCACTACACGAGTTGACTGCCTGCCATTCCCCGGTCGGGTTGAAGAGGAATTCCGTTTTCTTGTCGACGCACCCCTTGAGGCAGTCGAAGGCGATCTTCCGGGCCTTCCGTTCGACTGCGGCGTGATTATTCCCCTTCACGAAGCGGTAGTCGATCGCGTTCGACATCAGGACCTTGGCAAGCCGGAGCGGCTTGCCCGTCTTGTCGTCGTAGTCCACCGAGACCTGCCCCTTGCCGTCCGGGGCGAAGACCGGGTCGCCGCAGCTCTCGAACGCCCGCATCATCCGGTTAACGAGGACGTAGGTGAGCGGGAGAAGCTCCGGGGTCTCGTCGCAGGCGAAACCGTACATGATTCCCTGGTCGCCGGCGCCGATCTCCTTGTATTTTCCGCTGTCGGCACGCGATCCCATGTTGATGTCGGGAGACTGGGGGATGATGGCGTTCAGCACGCCGAGGGAGTTGCCGTTCAAGCCGACGGCCGAGTCATTGTACCCCAGTCCGAGGACCGTCTCCCGGACGCACGCGTCCAGGTCGATCCAGGCCCGTGTGCTGACCTCGCCGCCGACGACGCAGAGCCCCTTGCCGAGGAAGACTTCGATGCCGCAGTGCGGCATGGTGTTGATGTCCATTCCCTTTTGGTGTTCCCGGTCCAGGATGGTGGCGATGATGTTGGCCGCGATCATGTCCGCGACGACGTCCGGGTGTCCGACCTTGATGCTTTCCGATGAAATCTGCATGGTTCTTCTCCTTTTTATGAACAAAAAAACCCGCGCCAAAGCGCGGGTCCTGAATCTTTCTCCGGCATTTTAGCACATTTGTATAGCGGAGCAATTGACCTAAATTCCCGCTTGAGCGACCCTTTATGGCATGGCGGATGAAAAGTCAAGCAAATTATTTCCCGAACGCAATCAATTCGCCGGCCCCCGCTATAGTACCAGCCATGCCAGAAATGAGGGGATGATCTGCATGGTTGCATTATCCCATCCGTGCGGAGATACCGCTTCGACACCCGCAGATGCAAGCCCGATCAACGGTATCAGTACAAAAGAGCTGCCGGTGAAGTTCAAGCCCGGGAGGATCGCGATTGCCGCGGCGATGGCTGCAACCGACATCGCGAAGACCGCCAGCGAACCCTCCCAACTGCGGACCGATTGGACGGAAGCGAGAGACGGCACCCTGTAGGCGTGTTTGCCGAATCGGACGCCGACCGGCTCACCGATGGCATCCCCGACTCCGGTGACCAGATAACCGACGACCGCCATGTCGCCGAAAAGAATGTTGCCGGCGAGGCCGCCGATCAGCGTCGCAACATAGGGGACGATGATATAGTATGTCCGGTGCGGTTCATCTTTCTCTCGGGCCATCGCCTCGTACAGAATGTTCCCCTCCCCCTTCCGAATCGCGAAGAAAATCACCAGTGAGCACATGCCGCCGAACAGGCAGACCGCGGGCGTTCCCCAGAGAAACTGGATGATCACGACAGACGTGAAGATCAGGAAGTGGAATACCTTGCGGGTATAGCCGGTCCTGCAGCCTTTGCCAAGTTTCAGGTATCCCGCAAAGCGGAGGCAGATGTAGGACCACAGAATTCCAAGGGTAGCGCCGATCAGGATGACGTTCCAGGGCGGGGAGTTGCCGATGAAGAAGGAGAGTGTTTTTTCCGCAATCGGGTCCATTTTTTCTCCGACTCACCACGCCGCTGACAGTCCCAGAAACGCCGAATTGCCCGAAATGATCGGCGCAAGTGCAAATCTTCGCTTACCGTTGGCGTGATGTCTGGCGACGATTCTACCGCAGAGTTCACCGATTGCGGCGCCCAGGATCACATCGCTTGCCCAATGTTGGTCATCAACCATCCGGGAAAGTCCTACAAAGGTTGCGGCCGAATAGTAAGCCGCCTTTGCCCATAGACTTTCCGACGCACCGGACATGACGGAAGCTACAGCAAAGGAACTCGCCGCATGCATGGATGGCAGGGAATCGTAGTCGGAATCGAATTGAAGCGGTTTGAAGCTCCCCTTTTCGCCATTGACATAGGGACGGCCTCTGCCAATCGATCCTTTCAGAACAAGGGTTGCCGCATCCGCCAGAAGAACCGCCTCGCCCATCATCATACCGGTCTCCTGCCATTTTTGTGAACCGGCGAGGACGCCCCCGCCGTAGACTATGCCGGCCATGCCGATATGGACCAGCGGGTTTCCAACGGCGCTTCCGACGTTCGCGATCCTGTCCAGGGTTTGATTTCCATGCTCCCGGACGGGTTTCCGGATGTTTTCATCGAAAATGTAAACCAGGCCAACCCCGCCTGCAACCATAACCGTGCCGAAAAGCCCATTGTGCTCCGTATCGGTTGGTGTGCGCAGGAGGTCGAGCGCCTCATCGCGGAGGTATGAGGCTTCTTCCTGGATGATCGATGCGCTGCTGAAAAAATTTTCTCCGGCAAAAGCCTGGGTGATCGGGAGCAAGGCAATAAATGCCGCAAGAAGTCCCAGCCGCACGGATGCCCGTATCGGGAAAGGCCTTGTTATCATTTCATACATCTCTTCCTTCGTCTTGTACTGCGCAAGACCGATGCTCACACTTATTGGGATGAAGACGATGCTTATGGATATGCGTATACGGCCACGGTCAATGACATGTCAAGAGACATTCAGGCCAATAGGCAATGAATAGCGCAAACCTTCGATTGTGCCTGTCTATGCAATGGTAAAAATAAATCTGTCCTCGCTTTTTATTCAGAACGATAAGTCGACTGCTGGCTGATGAAATCACATTCTTTCTTGAAAAGGTGTTTATTGGTGCGTATGGTATCTGAGAATTCCAGGTTAAGGTCGGATTTGCTTTTATATGCCGGCCAATCGGCAAGGCCCTGCCCGTTGGGATTACCGGTTTTGGTAAAATTCACCCAGTAACCCATCATTTTATTGGAAAGCCCCATGTCTGTGTCATCAAAGCCGTCAGATTTATTAATATTTCCGAAAACATACGCCAGTTCTACGCCATGATGTACACCCAGTTTGCGCGCCATCGCCGTGTTGGGCAGACGGGTGAACAGATACAGATATGCGCTGGATTTCTTACGTTCCATGGATTGAGCCACAAATCTTGCCGGATGCGCGTTTGCTGCCACTGTCACGAAATGATCTATAGCCCGGGCAACATCTTTTGCTTTATACGCAGGAAACATCTCAAACGCTTTCCCGGAATTATCAGCAAACCTGGCTTTCAGGAAAGATTTATACTTTTCAACCGATAAATCTTTTTCATCGGCCAAATAAAAAGTGCCTTCATTTAAAGTGCTGTCGACGATAATCGGCACATCGTGCTGCTGTCCGCCGGAGTATGCTGCAAGCGGATCCTTGGGAAGCACCCAACCGTCAAAGACCGGTGCAAAAAAAAGGGCTTCATCAAATACGCTTGTTTTACAATCAGCCGCCGTCACGATTTCCTGTGCGGACTTGGCGCGCATCGCAGCCAGGACATCTTCAGCTTTATCGCAGCCAAGCTTGGAGGTCAGCTTCTGTCCCATTTTCGACACATTTGCCATGTTGCCGTTAAAAACGGGATTTAAATACTCAGAGCCGATTATCGGCCCGCCGCTTTCGGCGATCGCCCGATGAAAAAGTCCTGCTGACAAAGGGCTGATCATCTGCAGTGAAACGGATCTGGACCCGGCGGATTGGCCGAAAATGGTTACTCGATCAGGATTTCCTCCGAACGCGGCAATATTTTTTTGCACCCATTTTAGCGCAGCGATCTGGTCGAGCAAGCCGTAGTTGCCGGAAGTATTATGATCAGATTCTTTGGATAACAGCGGATGGACTAAAAATCCCAATGGCCCGAGACGGTAATTGATGGTCACTACCACCACGCCTTTTTTGGCAAGATTCTTGCCGTTGTATTCCGGCTGAGATGCGGAACCGAAATTAAAGGCGCCGCCGTGAATCCAGACCATTACCGGTAATCTTTCGTCAGGTTTTTTTGCAGTGGTCCAGACATTCAGATATAGGCAGTCCTCGCTGAATTTGCTGGCATCTTGCTGATTTGGCTGTGGGCAGGAGGGGCTGAAATCCGTGAAGTTTCTCACTTGTGTCCACGAAGCAATCTCTTGCGGAGGTTTCCAACGAAGTTCTCCGATAGGCGGGGCAGCGTAGGGGATCCCCGAAAATATACGCACTCCGTCTTCAACCTTTCCGCCTATCGGCCCGCTATCGAGTTGAATGACATCAGGTTTTTTCTCATCAGCAAAAACTCCGAAGGGTAAGGTGATCAGTAATAAAATAATTGCAGTCAGTTTAATTATTTTCATGCAATCCTCCTTAGTTGAACTATATAATAAAATCTCCCGGCAGGCAATTGAAATAACTTATCTTTGAGTCGAGTAGACCGGTTTCTCACGATGATATGCAGGTTTTTTCCCCTTGTTGCCGCCTGGTTTTCCGACGGTGCTACGCTTAAATATTTTCAAGATCTTAGCTTCCTGGTAGCAGAGCATTCGGTAATTTTAATGGTCATCCACCCTTTCATATGGTATTCGATATCGACTGTATTCCTCAATCAGGCTGAGCGAGCCAAAGTTGATGCTTTTTGGGGGTAATAATCATCATTTTGGCTTATTATCTCTTGACATGTAACTAACATGTCCTTATTTTTCAAAAAGGGATCCTTTATCCCATAAGATGCGATAGAATCATACATACAGGGTAAACGATAACGATATGGAGGAACAAAATGTTTAAGATCGTATCATTTGAGACGTTCCAGGATGGGCAGATCATTTTCGAAGAGGGGTCCAATGGCGACTGGATCTATGTCGTGGAAGAGGGCGAAGTCGAAATCTCCAAAAATGTGGGCGGTCAGAGGATAGTCGTCGAGACCCTGAAGGAGAGTGATGTATTTGGCGAGATAGCCTATATCGACAAGGCGCCCCGGTCCTCAACGGCTACTGCCAAGGGGACGATAGTGGTTGGCATCATTGATCGGGACTTCTTTGACACTGAATTCAACAAGATCTCTGCCGACTTCCAGAAAATTTTCAAAACGGTAGCCTTCCGCCTCAGGAAAACTACCGAGAGGTCTGTGGATGCACAGGATGAAAAAGGTGATTAATTTGCATATTTCGGCTATCGCAGCAATGTAATCTCCGCTTCCTTCCGGATGATCTCTTCCTCCAGTTCCTCGATAGCCAAAAGCCGATGGGGAGATTTTATATCAATAATTTTGTTTATTATCGATAAAATTCCTTTAACCTTCTTTAACCTTCTGTCAGCTTGATCCCTCCTCCTGGAAACACCTTATTAAAATCATCCAATACTCGGCCAGTCAGGATTTTTCTCACTTTATCGGTGTCATTGACAATATCCTTAATGATTTTTTTCATATCTTCCAAATTGTTCTTGAAGCGATTGTCAACGTGATTAATGAGAACGCCTGAGAATATTTTCATTACAAGCCTGGAGACACTGTTGTTTCCCCGCAGGGAGAGTCTCACCTCTCCCAGAAGCATGTTTTGGTCCATTTTGCATTCAAAAAAGAAAACTCCATTGGCGGTAAAAAAAGAAGGCACCGCCCAGTGATCAAACTTCCCGACACCATGAAAAGTCCTTGCATGTTCAGATTGACCGACCTGCCATATGTCGCCGGCAATTCCCGTTGGATCATCGATATGAAGACCTGAATCAATCTTGGTCACTTTGTAAGCTGGTTGAAATTTGTTTATTTCCCAGATCTGTCCCATCAGATAGAGATTGTCCAGAATCTTATTCCATGTCTCTAAGGTAACATCGACACCAAAATCCTTTTTATAGGTCACCGTAGGGTTGTTGATGACTTCTTCCATAAGAAAATCATAAGCCTGTACCGAGCTCGTTCCGAGGAACACAAGAGCAACCATTATCAGTAACAAAGATTTTTTTACCATCATGGAGTTGCCCCTTTTTGGCCGGACACTATTCCGATTTAAGCTGGTTTCTTTATACTCCCTGGGCGACTGTCTCACAATACCACATTTAATACTCGTATACATGAACTCATGGCAGGAGGAAGAAGTGCTTCCTGGACTCCACCTCCTTTCGTCAAATGATATTGACTTATTGTTAATCATCAAGCAGGATAAAAACGGACGTATGAACAAAGGTCAGAAAATCATGATGTTCAATGCCCGCCAAATATATCGGAAAGACATCGCCAAAAAGTTAATCCTTGTCGCCATTGAGGCACGAATTCTCACTGTTGCCGACGTGGTGGAAGCCATGGCCTCACACAGGCCCTATCATCCTGGCTTGGGAATCAATGC
>CAKKRN010000234.1 GCA_919902745.1 Syntrophaceae bacterium
AACATTGTTTTGACAAAACAGCACAGATGGATTAGGAAATACGCCAGGATGTGCGGACGGATTCCTCCGCCCATCCTGGAAGAGCAAAGCGCGGCGAGGCGTTCGGCCGAAGCGATTCTATAAGGAGAATGAAATCCCATGTACACAGCCAGTGATCTGAGAAAGGGTCTGCGGATCAAGATCGACAATGATCCCTACATCGTCACGGAATTCAATTTCGTCAAACCTGGCAAAGGACAGGCCCTCTACCGATGCAAGTTACGGAACATGATCAACGGAAACCAGTTCGAGCGTACGTTCCGTTCCGTGGATGTTTTTGAGGCGGCCGATCTGCAGGAAAAGAAGATGTCCTACCTCTATAAGGAAGAGGGGAAGTACTGCTTCATGGACAATCTGAGCTACGAGCAGGTCTTCCTCAGTGAAGATCAGGTCGGCGAGGCAAAGAATTTTCTGCTGGACAACATCGAAGCGGAGATACTCCTGTTCGAGGACCGGCCGCTCGGCATCAGCCTTCCCAATTTCATCGACGTGATCGTGACCAAGGCCGATCCCTGGGCGAAGGGCGATTCCGTGTCGGGAAACACCAAGCCGGTAACCGTCCAGACGGGCTATCAGCTCCAGGTTCCCCCCTTCATCGAAGAAGGGGAAAAGATCCGGATCGATACACGCAGCGGCGAGTACCTGACCCGCGTCAAGGGATGACGGCTACGGAAAAAGTCCGGATGCTGCGTTGCGGCGCGTTCCGGGGACACGTGGGGACACCTTGCGGCAAGGTGTCCCCACATGTCCCCGACGCTTCACTCCTCAGGCTTTGCGCGCCTTGCCTGCGGAACTTTTTCCGAAGCCGTTCTGTTTTCGAAACGGATGTGATTGATTCCGAGAGCAACAAGGGATGATTGAGGATGATTCCTGGAAGCTGACCGTCCGGGCGGATGTCCTGCGGTTGCGGGCCCGGATGATACGCGCCATACGCCGTTTCTTCCTGGATCGGAATTTCCTTGAAATTGAAACCCCCCTCCGAATACCGGCGCCGGCGCCGGAATCTCATATTGATGCCGTCGCCGCGGGAGCGTGGTTCCTGCATACCTCCCCGGAATTGTGCATGAAGAGGCTTCTCGCGGCGGGTTATTCACGGATCTTCCAGATCTGTAAATGTTTCCGAGCGGGAGAGAGGGGCGACCGTCATCTGCCGGAATTTACGATGCTCGAGTGGTATCGCGGGGGCGCCGATTACCGGACCCTGATGGACGACTGCGAGGCCCTGATCAACACGGTTGCCCGGGAAATCGGCTTGGGCGGCGTCGTTTCCTGGCAGGGACGGAGGATCGGCCTGAACGCACCGTGGGAAAGGATCTCCGTCCGGGATGCCTTTACGCGGTATGCAACGATCAGCGCTGCCGAGGCGCTGAGGACGGATCGTTTCGATGAGGTCCTCGCCTGTGAGGTTGAACCCCATCTTGGCATGGAGATCCCCGTTTTCCTGTATGATTATCCGGTGGAGCAGGGCGCCCTCGCGCGGGTGACGGAAGCGGATCCGGGGATCGCCGAACGTTTCGAACTCTATATCGCCGGGCTGGAGCTGGCCAACGCCTTTTCCGAGCTGATCGATGCCGGGGAGCAGCGGCGGCGTTTCGAGGAAGCCTCGCGTGACCGCCGGCGTAAAGGCAGCCCCGTCTATCCCATGCCGGAACGCTTCCTTCAGGCCCTTCCGCGGATGTCCCCCTCCGCAGGCATCGCACTCGGCGTCGACCGCCTCGTCATGCTCCTCGCCGACAAGTCCCGGATCGATGATGTGGTCGCCTTTACACCCGAATCGCTGTGATCTCCCGCCTTCCGTCTTGTTTCGCACCGGCCCGGCGGATTCATCGGGCCTTGACAAGCCCCGACTTTTCCATTAGAGGTAATGCTGTATT
>CAKKRN010000235.1 GCA_919902745.1 Syntrophaceae bacterium
TTCTAATCTATTCACTGCGCAGTGAACGCCTTCGCAAAGAAATCATCCGGCCTTATCGTAGGCAAAGAACTGCATCGTAAAAACGGCCCTTCCCTGTGTGGCGGAACGAAGATCCGTCGAATAGCCGAACATCGCCTTCAGGGGGACCTTTGCGCGGATATCGCTGACCGCCCCCTTCGGCGCAATGCCCTGGATCTCTCCGCGCCGGGCATGAATGTCGCCGATCACCTCCCCCATAAATTCGCTCGGGGTGATGATATCCACCAGCATCACCGGCCCCAAGAGCACGGGATCGGCCTTCTGGCAGCCCTCCCGAAAGGCGGAGGAGGAGGCGATCTTGCAGCCGAGCGGCGTCGTTTCTCCCTCTTTCTGGTTCCCCCCGAGGAGAACGATCCGGATATCGATGACCGGATACCCCGCGAGAACGCCGCTCAGCACCCCCTCGCGGACGCCCTCTTCCATCGCGACCAGCAGTTCTTCCGGAATGACGGCCCCTTCTTCGAGACGGCGAACAATCTCGACCCCGCCACCCCGGTCGGTCGGCTCAAGAATGAGCTTCACATGACCGAAATGTTTTTTCTCTCCCAGTTCCCTTTCGAAGAGCCCCTCGCATTCGACGCGCTTCTGGATCGTCTCCCGATGAACGACCCGCGGCTTGCCCACATTCACCCGGGCGTTGAATTCACGTTGCAGGCGGTCGGTAATGATTTCGAGGTGAAGCTCCCCCATGCCGGAGAGGACCGTCTGGGCCGTCTCGTCGTCGTACTTGACCCGGAGGGTTGGATCCTCCTCCATGAGTTTGTTCAGGGCGACGGCCAGTTTCTCCTGATCGGCGGGCGTCTTGGCCTCGATCGCCTGGCTGATGACCGGCTCATAAAAATCGATCGGTTCAAGCAGGATGGGGTGCGCTTCATCACAGATCGTATCACCCGTCGTAATCTCCTTGAGTCCCATGACGGCGATGATATCGCCGGCGCCTGCTTGTTCCACCCGCTCCCGTTTGTTTGCGTGCATCTTCAAGAGGCGGGCGATCTTTTCCCTCTTCCCCCGGCTCGCGTTGTAGAGCTCATCCCCCGCATGGAGGCGTCCCGAATAGATCCGGAGATAGGTCAGTTTTCTCCCCTCGTCCTGCATGATCTTAAAGGCCAGGGCCGCCAGGGGCTCCTTGTCGCTGCTCGCCCGAACCTCCTGCTGTTTTGTCAGTGGATTCAGGCCCGTGACGGGGGGGATCTCTTCCGGCGACGGCAGATAGTGAACCACCGCGTCCAGAAGCGGCTGCACCCCTTTGTTCCGGAGGGCCGAACCGCACATGACAGGTACGATCTGAAGAGAGATCGTCGCCTTGCGGATCGCCTCGATGATCTCCTGCTCGGGAATCTCCGTCCCTTCGAGATATTTCTCCGCGATCCCGTCGTCCAGATCGGCAAGAAGCGCGATCATCCGGTCACGATGCTCCAGGGCCTGCGTCCGGATCTCGTCCGGAATATCCGCATATCCGTAGGAAACCCCCTTGGTCGCGTCATCCCAGGTGATCACCTGCCGCCGGATGAGGTCGACGACCCCCCGGAAGGCCTCCCCCTCCCCGAACGGGATCTGGATCGGCAAAGGCAGGGAGTTGAAGCGCTCCTTCATCTGCCGGATCGTCCCGGCATGGTCCGCCCCGACCCGGTCCATCTTGTTGATGAACGCCACCTTGGGAACGCCGTACTTGTCGGCCTGGCGCCAGACTGTTTCCGACTGAGACTCAACCCCCCCTACGGCACAGAAGACGACGACGGCCCCGTCGAGTACCCGGAGACTCCGCTCGACTTCAATGGTAAAATCGACATGACCGGGCGTATCAATGATGTGAATCTCGTGGTTTTCCCAGGTGCAGGTGGTCACCGCCGAGGTGATGGTAATCCCCCGCTCCTGCTCCTGCGGCATCCAGTCCATCACGGCCTCGCCGTCATGGACCTCGCCCATTTTGTAGGATTTGCCCGTGTAGAAGAGAATCCGCTCCGTCACCGTCGTTTTGCCTGCGTCAATGTGAGCGGCGATTCCGATATTCCTCGTGCGGGAGAGTCTGGATTTGGATGCCATAGAGATTCACCACGGGACAAAAGCCCGCTATCCCTCTTTCGGCGGCGCCGCTGGCGCGATCAGTTCCCGATTCATCATGAACGGGTTGCGGAGACCGATATGTCCTTTAAGCGATTCCTTTTCCTTGCCGCCGATCAGAATTCTGACCTTCTTGATCTCCGGCAGGTTGGTGGTCAGCGTATTGGTCAATGAATAGACGGTGGCCATTTCCGCGGCGCTTCCCCCCGGATGATTCGCCACGAGACTCTCCCGGAAATTGACGGAGAGGGTCTCCTCCCCTTCCTTCTTGACGCCCGAAATCTCCGCCTTCTCGGGAAAGGTGTTGACCAGCCCCGTCTTCGAGCCGGCAATCAGTGCCAGCACAAGTTCCTTCGCCTGTTCTTCCGATTCCTTTTCCTTGGGGATGAGCCGCTTTTCTGGAACGAGAAAACGTTCGTTGGCATCGGAAAAAAAGAGGGTTACCTCCTGTTTCTCCCTCTTTTTCGATGCGGCCTGTTTTCCGGTGGCGGGTGGATAGATATAATCGAAGAGGGTAATAAAAAAAATGGCCAGAAAGACCACGGAGGCCACAACAATCACGGAAAGGAGTAAAACCCTTCGGCCCTTCTTCGTTTTCTTGTGTTTGACCTCTGCGGTCCGCCTT
Source organism: Syntrophaceae bacterium (assembly GCA_919902745.1). Classification (GTDB taxonomy): domain Bacteria; phylum Desulfobacterota; class Syntrophia; order Syntrophales; family UBA5619; genus UBA5619. The sequence continues at coordinate 2,726 of CAKKRN010000235.1, forward strand.
TGCTTTTTCGTGGCCATAAGATCCTTCGTCCTTCCCGCTTGCGATGTCCGGCAACTTAGGGTATTTTCACGACAGTGTCAAGAAGAGAACAACCGCC
>CAKKRN010000236.1 GCA_919902745.1 Syntrophaceae bacterium
ATTCCGGTTTTCTTTTTCCCGTAGCCGTCAAAACTTGGGAGGTGAAACATGGCCAATGGTTATGCCGGGCGTTTCCTGCGTGTCGATCTGACGGAAGGTCGCTGTTCTCCTTTCACGGTGGAAAATGATCGCTTAAGGAAGTTCATCGGGGGGAGCTCCCTCGGGGCGAAGCTCTTCCTGGACGGCTACCCGCTGGACGCCGACCCCCTCGCCCCCGAAAGCCCCCTGATGGTGATGACGGGGCCGATGGTGGGAAGCGGTTTCCCCGGGACCTCCCGATTTGCGGTCTGCGCAAAGTCTCCGCTCACGGGGATCTGGGGGGAGTCGGCCTGCGGCGGGACCTTCGGACCGGAGCTGAAGAAGGCGGGATACGATGGGATCGTGATCACCGGCCGCGCGGAGAAACCGGTCGTTCTTTCCATCGTGGAGGGCGAAGCGAAGCTGACTGATGCCTCCGGCCTCTGGGGAAGGGACATCTACGAGACCACGGATCTTCTCAAGGAGGCGGACAAGGGGGCCAAGACGCTCGTCATCGGTCCCGCCGGAGAGAACCTTGTCCGGTTCGCCGCGATCGGAAACGACAAGGGCCACTTTGTCGGCCGGACGGGCCTTGGGGCCGTCATGGGGGCGAAACGGCTGAAGGCGATCTCGGTCCGCGGCGAGGGGAAGCTTGCAAAGGCCGACGAGGCCCGTTTCCGGGAGCTGCACAGGGAGGCGGTCCAGCAGATCAAGGATTCGGCGCTGGCCGGTTCCCTCCACGCGATGGGTTCCGACGCGAACATGGACCTCGGCATGATCAACGGGGACGTGCCGGTCAAGAACTGGTCCGTCGGCGAGGATTTCGACCTCTCCTCGGCGTTGAGCGGTCCGACGCTTTCCGAAACCTACCTCACCCGCGCCCATGCCTGCACCCACTGTCCGGTCGCCTGCAAGCGGGTCGTCCGGGTCCCGGACGGTCCGTTTCAAACGGAGGAGGGTCCGGGTCCGGAGTACGAGACCTGCGGCGCCTTCGGGACGATGATCATGAACCGCGACCTGGCGGGGGTGATCAAGGCGAACGAACTGTGTAACCGCCTTGGGATGGACACGATCAGTTGCGGGGCGGCGATCGCCTGGGCGATGGAGCTGTTTGAAAAGGGGAACCTGACCGTGAAGGAAACGGACGGCCTCGACCTTTCCTGGGGAAACATGGGAAGCGTGCTTGCGCTTCTTCCGCGGATCTCCCGGCGGGAGGGTTTCGGCGACCTCCTCGCACAGGGGAGCCTTGCGGCCGCCCGGAAGATCGGCGGCACGGCCGTGGACGCGGTCGTCCACGTCAAGGGGCTCGATCTCCCGATGCATGACCCGCGGGGCTTCCACGGGATGGGGCTTGCCTACATGATGTCGAACCGCGGGGCCTGCCACCTCCAGCACGCCGTCCTCGCGACGGAACAGGGGATGGCCTCCTGGCCGCAGCTCTTCCCGATGAAGGACGACTACAAGGGGACGACGAGCGAGGGGAAGGCGGAGCTTGTCTTCCACTCGGAAAACTACGGCATCCTCGGCAATTCGCTTTCGATCTGCCACTACCTCACCGACTGCCTGAAGCCGGAGACGATCCGGGACGCCTTCAACGCGATCACCGGCTTCGGCCTCGACTTCGACGGTCTGATGGCCTGCGGCGCCCGGGACTGGACACTGAAGCGGGGGATCAACAACCTCCTCGGGGTGACGGAAAAGGACGACGTGCTGCCGAAGCGGATCATGACGCCGCTCAAGGAAGGGGCCGGCGCCGGTTCGGTCCCCGACGTCGAGAAGCTGAAGCGCGAGTACTACGCGCTCCGCGGGCTCGATGAACGGGGCTTCCCGCGGGAGGAAAAACTCCGGGAGCTGGGTCTCGACGATCTCCGGGAGAGGCTCTACTGGTAATTAGGGACAGAGCCCCTATTCCCCCCGGGGAAATAGGGGCTCTGTCCCTAATTACCTATTTTAAGGAGGCCATGATGGCGAAATACAATGCGATGACACAGGAGTGGCTCGACGCGTGGAAGCAGAAGATTGCAACGTCCAAAGAGTACAAGGAGATCGCGAAGAACTGGGAGGGGAGCGTCTCGATCATCGTGAACCCCGATCCGGAGAAGGGGATCCCGGAGCCGATCTACGTCTTTACGGACTACTGGCACGGCGACGTCCTCGATTTCCTCATCTGCGACAAGGCGAAGGCGGAGAGCGCCAGATTCGTCATGTCGGGCGACTACACCCGCTGGAAGCAGGTGGCGAAGAAGGAGGTCGATTCCACCAAGGCGCTTATGCAGGGGAAGCTGAAGCTCAAGGGCGACCTGACCTATGTGGTCCGAAACATCAAGACCGTGAACAAGGTGATCGATCTGCTCTGCGAAATCGAAACGATCTGGCCGGACGAGGCGTGAAGGCGGACTGATTTCACCGGGATCGCAGGGAAAAGGTGAGGGTCGAAACTCCGGCGCATACGGCAGTGTGCCGCGAGGAGGGCTGCGCGGCCGGGGAAGCCATCCGGGCGAACGCGGCGCGAACCGTCAGTTCGAAATGGCGGCGAAGGAAGCCGCAGGAGGAGCATCCATGGGATACGATCGGGATTTGTCGTTTGTCTATTTCGGTCCGACGAAGATCGTCTTCGGCGCCGGGACGTCGCGCGACGTCGATATCGAGATGGCCGGTCTCGGCTGCCGCAAGGCGCTGGTCGTGACCGATCCGGGGGTGATGAAGGCGGGGCTGGTCGAGGGGGTTCGGGAGGCGCTCGGGGAGCGGTGCGCCGGCGTCTGGAGCGACGTGCCCCAGGATACGGGGATCGGCGTCGTGAATAGCGCCGCCGCCTTCGCCCGCGAAAAAGGGGTGGACTGCGTCGTCAGCGTGGGGGGCGGCAGCGTGATCGACACGGGGAAGGGGATCTGCATCCTGCTTATGGAGGGGGGCGGCCTCGAGAATTTCGAGGGGATCCAGCTTCTCACCCGGCCGCAGACGCCGCACATCGTCATCCCAACGACGGCGGGGACGGGGAGCGAGGTGACCTGCATGGCGGTCATCCTCGACGAGCGGAAAGGGCAGAAGATGCTGATCGTCGAGTATTTCAACGCGCCGCGGATCGCGATCCTCGATCCGAAGATGACGGAGAGGCTCCCGCCGCTGCTGACGGCATCGACCGGGATGGACGCGATGACCCATGCCGTGGAGGCGCTGCAGTCGCTTTCGCGCGAACCGATTGCGGACGGGCTGGCGATGCAGGCGATCCGCCTGCTCCACCGCGATCTTCCGGTCTGCACGGAAAACGGCGCGGATCTCGCGGCCCGCGGGCAGACCCAGCTGGCCGCGACGATGGCCGGCTGGGCCTTCGGGAACGCAATGGTCGGCCTGGTCCATGCGATGGCCCACTCCATCGGCGCGATCGCCCGTGTGCCGCACGGGATTGCCAACGGTATCCTCCTCCCGCACGTCATGGCGTTCAACCGGGACGATGCGGCGGAGGGCTACGCGATGGTCGCCGAGGCCCTCGGGGTGCGCGAAAAGGGGATGGATGAGCGCGAGGCCGCGGAGGCGGCCATCACGGCGATCCGCTCCTTCCTTGAGCGGATCGGCCATCCGCTGCGCTTGTCGGAAGTGGGCGTAACGGATGAAGACATCGCGAAGTCAGCAGCGCTCAGCCTCTCCGACGGGGCGATCGTCAACAACCCGCGGCCCGTCCTGGACGAGGAGGAGGTTATCGCCGTCTACCGGGCGGCGTTCTGAACGGAGGCCGGAATGGAAGAGGGATTCATCGAAAACCGGGCGACCTCGGTTCCGTTTGCCGGGATCCTCGCGGATCTGCTGACGGCGAACCTGACGCAGCGCTCGGAGAAGCGGGCGGTCTATGATAACATGCGCGGGACCGTCGCCATCGAGCTTGTCGACATCGAAACGGCGGTGACCCTGGTCTTTGCGGCGGGAAAGCTCCGGATCGAGGAGGGGATCGTCGGGCGTCCGGAAATCGTCATCCGGACGGCCTCCGATCGGGTGATGGACTTGAACGCCCTCCGGATCGTCGGGGGGCTCCCCTGGTATTTTGACGAGGCGGGCCGGCGGGTCTTAAGTCATCTCGTTTCCGGGAGGCTGAAAATAAAGGGACTTTTCACCCATCCGCTCTTGCTTACACAGTTGACAAAAATCATGTCCGTCATGTAAGAAGGGGCGCAACCGACGGGTGATCTCCCCCGCAGCAACGATGTTTCAATAAAAACGGGGATTCTTCAAGACGATAACAGCTCAAGAAAAGGTGACGCTTCATGATGGGTGCGCAATTCAGAGGAATGAAAAAAACCGTAGCCTGGCTGTTCCCCATTATATGTTCCTTGATTTTCTCCTCCCTCGTCTGCGCGGCCACGGACGAAGACTGCATGCAATGTCATTCGGATGAAAAGCTGACCACGAAGCGAAAAGGTCAAACCGTTTCCCTTTATGTCGATTTGAAAAAATTTTCCCGCTCCGCTCACAAGCAGGCGGGATGCGCCGGGTGTCATTCGGATGCGGATGTAAAAGAGTTCCCCCATCCCGAAAAATTGGGATCCGTGAAATGCGGCAACTGTCATGGTGATCCGGATAAAGAGTTCAACACAGGCATCCACGGAAAGGCGTTGGCCAAAAAAGAACCCTACGCCCCCACCTGTTCCGAGTGTCACGGGAGCCACTACATTCTGCCCCAGAAGAATCCCAACTCCCTCACCTACAAAATGAATATCCCTTATCTTTGCGGGAAATGTCACCGGGAAGGCGCTCCCGTCGCCCGAACCTACGATATTCCGGAAAAAAATATCCTCGACAACTATTCCCAGAGCATTCACGGGGTGGGTTTGTTCAAGCGGGGGCTCATCGTCACCGCCACATGCAACGATTGCCATGGGAACCACCTCATTCTTCCCCATTTTGATGCCCGGGCGTCCACGTCTCCCTATAACATCGCGAAGACTTGCCAAGTTTGCCATACCAAGATCGAACAGGTCCATATGAAGGTGATTCGGGGCGAAATGTGGGAAGAGAAGCCGGGGGCGATTCCCGCATGTTCGGACTGCCATCTGTCCCATAAAATGCGCAAGGAAAGCGTTGCGACCGGCCTGTCGGACCGCGTCTGCTTGAAGTGTCACTCGAAGCAAACGGTTCATAAGGTTGCGGGCGGGCAGAAAATTTCCATGCATGTGGAGGAGGCTGATTTACAGAATTCCACCCACAAAAACATCCCCTGTGTCAAATGCCACGCGGATATCAATCCCCGCCTCCCCCGCCCCTGCCAGACCTCCGGCAAGATTGACTGCTCCGGTTGCCACGCCCAGATGGCGAAAGACTTCAACGACAGCGCGCACGGGCAGGCCTATCTGAAAAAGAAAACGGATGCCCCTTACTGCACCGATTGTCACGGCAAGCATCAGGTATTGTCTAAGCGGAAGATGGATTCCCCCGTCTATCGGGCGAACATCCCCCGCCTTTGCGGCAAATGTCACGGTGTAAAGGGGAAGGCTGCCCGGGTGTCGCAGGTCGAAAAGGGAAACGTCGTCGTCGATTATGCAACCAGCGTCCACGGGGTAGGGCTGCAGCAAAAGGGTCTGCTCCCCACCGCGATCTGCACCGATTGCCACAACAGCCATCTCATCCTGGACCATAAAGATCCGCGCTCTTCGATCAATATCAAGAATGTTCCGGCCACCTGCGGCGCCTGCCACCAGGGGATTTACACCAAATTCGCGAAGAGCATCCACAGCCCCATGGTCAGCAAGTCTACGGAACAGCTGCCGACCTGCAAGGATTGCCACTCCTCCCATGAAATCAAGGTGAGCGCGCAGGACAAATTCCTGACCGAAGTTGCCGATCAATGTGGAAAATGCCATAAGGATCTGGGTAAAACGTACCTGGATACCATGCACGGCAAGGCTTATCGGTTGGGATACTTGAAATCGGCCAAATGTTCCGACTGTCATGGGGCCCATGATATCCTGGGGGTGAACGATCCGAATTCCCATGTCGGCTTTAATCAGGTGGTCAAGACCTGCCAGAAATGCCATCCGGATGCAAACCGGCGTTTCACGGGTTATCTGACCCACGCCACCCACCACGACAAGGCGAAATATCCGATTCTTTATGTCACATTCTGGGGGATGACCTCCCTGCTCCTGGGAACCTTCGGTTTCTTCGGACTCCATACATTGCTGTGGCTTCCGCGATCATTTGCCCACCTGCGTGGAAAACGGAAGATGGAAACGGCGGCCCACGAGAGGTATTATATCCGGCGCTTTACCGATGCCCAGCGCATCTCCCATTTGATCGTCATCCTCAGTTTCATGGGGTTGGCCCTGACGGGGATGGTCTTGAAATTTGCGGGTATGGCCTGGGCAAGGTTAGTCACCAACCTGCTCGGCGGGGTGGAGATGGCCGGTCGGATTCATCGTTTCGCGGCGATCGTCCTGATCGTTTTCTTCCTCTATCATATCTACTCTTTGATCAGGCTGAAACTTCAAAGGAAAACGCCCTTGAAGGAATTCCTGTTCGGAAGAGACTCCATGTTGCCGAATGCACAGGACTTGACGGATTTTGTCGGCACCATGAAATGGTTTTTCGGAAAGGGACCCCGCCCCCAGTACGGCCATTGGACCTACTGGGAGAAATTTGATTATCTGGCGGTCTTCTGGGGCGTTCCGGTCATCGGATTGTCGGGTCTGATGCTCTGGTTCCCGGAATTAAGCAGCCTGATCTTTCCGGGCTGGCTGATCAACGTGGCCACGATTATTCACAGCGATGAAGCGCTGCTGGCCACCGGATTTATTTTTACGATTCACTTTTTCAATACCCATCTCCGTCCCGAGGGGTTCCCGATGGACCGGGTGATTTTCACCGGACTGGTTCCGCTGAATGAATATCGCCTCGACCGGCCGAGGGATTACGCGGAGCAGAAAAAAGAGGGACGATTGAAGAAGAGTCTGGTTTTCACCGAACTGTCGCCCCGCTTCATCAAATTTGTTTACGCCTTCGGGTTCTTTTTCCTGGGCATCGGGATCATCATTATTTTGTTGATCCTTTACTCCATGCTCTTCGGGTATCGATAATGTGACCGCCTCCCGACCGAAGGGTCGGGGGGCAGCGGTGGGAAATAAATGGGACAGAATAAATGGGGACAGAGCCCCTATTTTTATCTGATAAAAATAGGGGCTCTGTCCCCATTTATTCTGTAAGGAGATTCAGGATTTCCG
>CAKKRN010000237.1 GCA_919902745.1 Syntrophaceae bacterium
ATCGGAAGAAACCGGTCTCATCGACTCAAAAGATGGGTAAACACATGTCCAAACTTCCAGAATGGCTCGAAGATCTATTTTGCAGAGCGGATATCCGCATCAATGGCAGGCGCCCCTGGGATCTGCAATGCCACGATGAAGCCGCCTATGAGCGCATCGCCGGCGATGTTTCGCTCGGACTTGGGGAATCCTACATGGATGGCCTGTGGGACTGCGAGGCCCTGGACCAGTTCTTCGACCGGGCGCTTTCCGCCCATCACGGCAAGAAAGTCCCACCCAGCCCTGCCTTGCTCATTGGTATAGCCAAGGCAAAGCTTCTCAACATGCAGAACAAGCAACAATCGATCAAGGTTGCCAAGGTCCACTATGACATCGGCAATGCATTCTACGAAGCCATGCTCGATCCTTTCATGCAATACACATGCGCCTACTGGAACGGGACCGCCAAGGATCTTGCCTCTGCCCAGGAAGCCAAGCTCAACCTTATCTGCCGGAAACTGGCCCTCGCACCCGGCGAAAAGATCCTGGAGCTCGGATCCGGGTGGGGTGGTTTCGCGCGCTATGCGGCGGAACATTATGGCGTAGAGGTGATTGCAAACAACATTTCCGCCGCGCAGGTCGAATGGGCCCGGGCCAAGTGCAAAGGCCTCCCTGTGGAATTCCGCCTCCAGGACTACCGGGAAGCAACGGGCGCCTTCGACAAGGTAGCCGCGATCGGCCTGTGTGAGCATGTAGGCTACAAGAACTACCGGAGTTTCTTCGAACTCGCCCACCGCTGCCTCAAACCGGGAGGAATTTTCCTTCTGCACACCATCGGCAGAAACCGTTCCGTCCATCACCTGGATGCCTGGATGGACCGCTACATATTCCCGGGCGGCATGCTGCCCTCGGCTGCACAGCTTGGTCAAGCCATGGATGACCTCTTTGTCCTGGAAGACTGGCAAAGCTTCGGCACCGACTATGACCGCACCCTGATGGCCTGGCATGCAAACTTCGAGAAATCCTGGCCACGCTTCTCCGCGGAATACGGTGAACGTTTCTACCGCATGTGGCGCTATTACCTCCTCTCGTGTGCGGGCGCATTTCGCAGCCGTCAAATCCAGCTCTGGCAGTTGGTGCTCTCGAAGGATGGAATCCGCGGCGGATGGAAAGGCGTCCGTTGATGGACCGGAATCGCTCGAACCTCTTCGATAGCTGGGAATCCTATCACAAGACCTGCCGGGAGCTATCCCACGCCATGGCAAGCCAGCCAGGCAGCCAGGTCCGCCTGGCGAAGAAGACCTCGAACCTGTTCCGTACCCGCAAGGAAGCTGCAGCCAAAAGACTCGACGTCCGACGCCTTCACCGGGTCATCGAGATCGATCCGGAACACAGAATCGCCGAGGTGGAAGGGATGACCACATTTGAGGACTTCGCCGACGCGACTCTCCTGAAAGGCCTGCGTCCACCCGTGGTTCCGGAGCTGAAGACCATCACCGTCGGTGGTGCGGTCTCAGGGATTGGCATCGAAGCGTCCTCCTTCCGACATGGGCTCGTTCACGAGATGGTCGAGGAAATGGAAATCCTCTGCGGCGATGGAACCATCCGGATCTGCCGTCCCGACAACGAGAACGCGGACCTCTTCCACGCCATCCCGAATTCCTACGGATCCCTTGGGTACATTCTTCGCCTGCGCGTGAAGCTCCTGCCTGCGAGTCCATTTGTCAAGCTAATCCACCAACGCTTCTCCGATCGCACGCAATTTCTGTCTAAGATGGAAGCAGCCTGCGGACAGAGTCCTCATGCACCGGACTTCGTCGAGGGAGTCGCCTTCACACCCGATGACTTTACGCTCACCACAGCAAGACTCACCCATGATCGCGGCCCGGTCAGCGATTACAAGGGCATGCAAATCTACTACGAATCTCTGCGGAGTCGCAGTGAGGATCTCATGACCATGCGGGACTTCCTATGGCGATGGGATCCGGACTGGTTCTGGTGTTCGCGGAGCTTTGGCATGCAAAATCCCCTGCTGCGCCGTCTGCTTGGACGCTGGATGCTGCGTTCCAACTGCTACTGGAAAATCCAATCACTGTACCGGAGATGGAAGCTTGAGGAACGAATACACGTGATGCGCAAAATCCTGCACCTGCCTGTCGAACGATTCGAACAGGTGATCCAGGATGTCGAGATCCCCATTGAGAAATCATTGGAATTCCTCGAGTTCTATTTTCGCGAGATCGACATCCGACCCTGCTGGATCTGCCCGGTGCGCCCACTTGACGCCGCCGGGAACTGGACTCTCTATGCCATGGAACCAGGCGCACTCTACCTGAACTTCGGGTTCTGGGGAAGTGTCCGAACCTCTTCAGACAAGGCCGCAGGGCATTTCAATCGCCGTATCGAAATCATCGTGAATTGGCTTGGCGGCCGCAAGTCGCTCTATTCGACATCCTTCTTCACGGAAGACGAATTCTGGCGTATTTACAACGGTATTGCATACAAGAAACTCAAGTTGAAATTCGATCCGCAGGGCGCCTTCCGCAGTCTGTATCAGAAGGCGGTTCTTGGGCATTGACAGGCTACGAACGGACGAA